>JARKQW010000212.1 GCA_029974695.1 Syntrophobacteraceae bacterium
CCGCACCCTGAAAGGCTGTTTTTGGCTCAAGGACGCCAAGACGGGGAACCCGATCTACATCAGCCCGGGTTATGAGACCGTTTTCTCCAGGAGCAGGGTTCTCCGTTACCGGAATCCCAGGGACACGCTGGAAATCGTCCATCCGGAGGACCGATCCCTGGTGGCCGAAGCCCTCGACGCCCAACTGCGCGGAGAGGAAGTGGAGGTTCGCTACCGGATCCTTCTCGACAACGGTTCCATTCGCTGGATCTGGGGCAGGGCCTTTCCCGTTGTCAATGAAAAGGGCGTCTTTCACCGGATCGCCGGGATCCAGGAAGACATCACTCGCCAGAAGGAAATGGAGCAGCAGGTCATCAATGCCAAGAAACTCGAAGCCACCACGGCTCTCATGGGAGGGATCGCTCACGATTTTAACAACCTGCTGGGGATCATCTTGGGCAACATCAACCTGGCCCAATTGGATTTGCCGCCCGACTGCGCCGCCTCCCGGCTTTTGAATCAAGCCGTACGGGCAGCCCGGAAGGCAGGCGAGCTGACCCGAACCTTCATCACCGTTTTCCGGGGTGGAGACCCACAGAGTTCCTCCGTCTCCGTTCCGGATCTGCTGGAAGAATCCATGGCCGTGGTCCTGAGGGGCGGGAAGGTCCAATGCGAGGCTTCCTACCCGGAGGACTTGTGGAATATCGAGGCGGATGCCGGGCAGATCCGCCAGGTTCTCGTCAATCTCATCCTCAATGCCAAGGAAGCCATGCCCCACGGCGGAATTGTCGGCGTCTGGGCGGAAAATCTCGGCAAACATGACATACCCGACCATTCCAGGGCCTTCCTGCACCGGCCCCGCTACGTCAAGATCTCCATCCAGGACCACGGAATCGGCATTCCCAGACAGGACCTGGAGAAGATCTTCGACCCCTACTTTTCCACCAAGGATCGCTACTCCGATAAAGGATTGGGATTGGGCCTCACCATCGTCCAATCCATTGTCAAACGCCACGGAGGCCACATCGATGTGGAGTCCAAGGAAGGAATCGGCACGATCTTTTACTTGTATCTCCCGGCGGCGGAGGAGCCGGAAAAGACCGGTCCCCCTTCAGGGCCCGAAGCAACGGGAATTTGATTCCCCAGACCTCAAACGACCCTTCGGGGCCCCCATCCGACCCGGGAAAACCGGCGATCCCGCTCTCCTCCGGGACAGGGAGCGCCGCCCGGACAGGGAGCACCCCGGCCGCGAATTTGCTTTCAGAAGCACTCGAGCTGATCCGCCCAGAAAGGGTCAAGGATCTTCTGATTGCGAAGCTTGAGGCACCCGTAGATGGCAAGATTGAAGGGCGTTGTGATCCCCAGGCTTTTCCCCATCCTTACTACCATCCCGTTGAGGGCCTCGATCTCCAGCGGCCTTCGCCATTCCAGATCCTGGAGCATGGAGCACTTGAATCTCTTGTCGTAGGATTCCGCCAGGGCAATGGCGTCCTGCACCACGGTTTCGGGCAGGGATACGCCTTTCTTTCGACCCAACACTTCCACCTCCCGCATGACCCCCGTCATGAGCTCGCGGGTTTCGGCAAGGGCCAACACCAGCCCCAAGGACGACCGAGAAAGGGTGCTCACCCCGTGAACTCCGCAGATGAACAGGAACTTGGACCAGAGAACTTCTTGAATGTTATCGGATATTTCCGCATCGATCCCCGCCAGGCGGAACACCTCGAGGACCTTTTGGATACGAGCCGTCCTTTGTCCCGTAAGTTCTCCAAAAACGATCCGGCCGACCTTTCCCCTTTGGGCCACCACTCCGGGCGACGCCTTGGCGGCCTCCACAAAAGCCGTTGCGCCCACCACCCGTTCCTGGCCGTAGAGTCCGATGAGTTTGTCGATATTGTCGATGCCGTTCTGGAGGCTCAGAAGTACGGTATCTTCCGCCACCATGGGAGCGATCATCCGGGCCGCATCCACGGTGTCGAAGGATTTGACGCAAAAGAGGAGAAGGTCCACCGGTCCAATTTCATCGGGTTCCGAGGTGGCGTGAACCATCACCCGGAAGCTCCCCTGACTGGAAACCACCTGCAGTCCTTCTTCCAGGATGGCCTGACGATGCTTCCCTCTGGCCACGAAATGGATGTCCGTCCCTGCTCGTGCCAAGAGCCCCCCAAAATAACCACCGATGCCCCCGGAACCCATTACGCCGATTTTCATGAAGTGCTCCTCTTGTGGCAAAGTTGAGCGTTGACCTGCCTGGCGACTATCTTGGACAACTTTGGGCCTTTATACCTGCATGGGTCCCCCAGGTCAACCGGCCTTCCCCGCCCTCGGATTCCCACGGACTTCCCCACCCGAGCCGGCGTGGCGGTTCACGGGACTTGATGATCCGGCGTGGCGTGCGGGGCACGGGAGGGGGAGGGGGACGGGGAGTCTTCCTGGAAGAGACGAAGCCCGCACAGACACTCGTAGGGACAGGAAACCTCGCAGGAGCCCTCGGTCCATCGTCCCCTGATGTGCCCCTCCAAAACATCCCGGACAAGACGGGAGATCTTTTGCTCATGATCGAGGAGCAGCGGATCGAGGGGCCTGTCTCCCTGTGCGATGAGTTTCCGGTCCAGGTGACGGACCGAACGAAGATCAATGTATCCGCCGTTGAGAGACGGGGGATCCGGGGGGACACCGGGGATGAGGCCCTGTCGGAGAGCCATCAGGTAAATGGGCACCTGGGGAGAAACCACCTCTTCCCACACTTCCTTCCTGGTTGGAATTCTCCCCGTCTTGTAGTCCCAGCAGACAATGCCCTGATCCGGGTGAATGTCCACCCGGTCCACCCGGCCGCAAATGGAGACGGGGCAATCTCGGAGCCTCAGTCCGCCAAAAGGGACCTCAAACGCCTGCCATCGCCATCCCTGCTCCAGGTAGACCATCTCCCGGTTGATCCATTCCGTGAGGAGTCCGGGCGCACGGTCGTCTTTTCCCAGCAGCCTCTTCTTTTCGATTTGCCAGGACGGGATGGACAGCAGGGATTTCAGCTCCCTGTCGACGACCCGGGCAAGGATGTTTTCCGGTCGCTCGGGGTCCCCGCCCGTCTCTCGCCTGCGGCACATGAGCATTTCTCCGAATACCGCGAGAATCCTGTGGATGATCCCGCCCCTCTGCCGCGGGTCCACCCCTCTTCCCGTCTCGGGCAACGGGGCGATTTTGAGAATCGCTTCGAAGAAGAAGCGCGCCGGACAGGAAACGAGGACCTCCACGGCACTGGCGGTCAGTTCTTCCGGAAGGGATAGGGGCCCGACATAGGAAAGATCTTGGGGAGAACGGCGGATGCGGATCGGATCCCCTTGGAATTCGTCCTCGTCGGCTCCCTTACCTCCTTCCTCGGAAACGGACGCATGGGCGGGACATTCCGTGAGGGCACCCTGATGTGCCTTCATCCCGGCGATGCCCGCCCTCACCCATCGAGCCCGTTGGATTCCCGGCAGGAAATGTCTCCAGGGGACCCGGGTGGGCTGCTTCTCCTCTCTGTCGTCGGGCCAGAACGGGGAAGGAGGTTCCGGATCTCCGCCCAGGCCGAGGAGGGGCCGGGACAACATGACTCGGGGAGCCGCCGCATGAAACTGGGCAAACAGGTGGCCGGCGAATTGGAACTGGCTTTCCGCCGTTCCCCCCTGAACCCGCCTTCGTTCGTGGGGAGTGAGGAAGGGAAAGGATCGAACCGGCTGAGGCAGGACCTTTCCCATGAGGGCCGGAACGTAGACGCGTTGGAAACTGAGCCCACGGATTTCGAGTCCCCCGAGGACTTGAATCCCGGCATCTTCCAGGCCCCGGCGTTGAACGTGGATCTTCTCACCGGCTCCTTGAAGCCACTCGGTGAATTCGCGTCCCGTCATGGGAGTTTCGCCGAAGGCCGCTTCAAACTGGTCCAGAATTCGTTGCAGACAATCCCATGCAATTTGGTCGATTTCATGGGCAAGGAGGGGGAACCCGAACCCTTCCCAGAATGCTTTGAGGTCCCTCACCCAATGAGAGCCTGGCCGTTGGTGCCGTCCCATGAGCGGCCGGAACCGGGCTCTGAGTTCTCGGCCGTTTCCCGGAAGCACGTCCTCGAGGAAAGGAGGCACCGGTTGGGTCAGGTCTTCCAGCCCCCCCTCGATCCCCTTTTCCCTCCAGTACCGGTCCCACTGGCTGAGAGCACGGGTGTGGCGAGCCGTGAATGCATAGTAGGGGGAGCGCAGAAATCCCGTGAACCGTTGCCTCGACTCGCCCTCATGGGCGAAGGTCAGGGGCAGGAGCGCCGCATGGTATAGGGACTGGTCCGTGAGCCGGGGTTCCGGAAACAGGTTGTACGCTGCCTGGTCCCCCTCGAGGGGGAGCCCGAACAGGTCCTGAAGACCCCCGGCAAGAAGGGGGCTGTAACCGGGAGCGTCCAGGACCACCACGGCCAAGGAATGGAGGGGGACCTCTTCGGCCGCCCGAGCCAGGTGCTCGAGCAATCCCATGACCTCTTGCTGCGGATCCGAGTATACCAAGGCCCTGTTTTCGGTTTCAGGAGACGGCAAAGGAAGATGCCGATTCCCGGGCAGACTGCTCAGGGCCCCGATCAAGGCCTTTTCCCACTGACCGGCAAACTCGAACCCAACCATGGCAATCCCGAGGGGAGCCCGTTTCGGGTCGCGCTCCAAAACGGACAGGATCTTCCGGGGGAGAAGGGCCGGGTAGAACAGTCCCTGCTTCTCGAGTTCCCGCCGACAGGAGAGCCAGACCCGGCTTCTCCAGTCTACCAGGGGAGTCGGAGCATCCGCGGAGCCGGGATCGATTCCGTAGCGCAAACAGAGTTCAAAGCTTTCATCCAGGTCGCGCACCAGGAGAGGACCGGGAGAGAGGGGGGCGGGCGGAGGGACCTCGACGACGGTTTGAGAAAGCAGGCGCCATCGCAGAAAAGGAGGGGCCGGCCAATCCTCGGGCCAAAGGCCCTTCCAGAACCGTTCCAGCCAATGATTCAGGGGGCCCGCGGCCGGAGAGGTCCATCCGGGGCAGGCCGCCCTCAGCCTGCGGCTGCGAAACCGCCTTTGGAGTTGATGAGCAAACCTCTCGCTTTCCGTGAGGACCTCGTAGCCGGATTCAAGAAGGTCCAGCAGGTGTTCCTGGATCTCCAGGTTGTCCATTCCGTCATCCATTCAGGCAAACGGCATCCAGTTGGTCTTTCCGCTGCGGCACCGCTTTATATAACACGGGGAAACACTTTGACAAAAATTCCTTCGGCTGCCTATATACAGGGTCGGGAATTTCCCCATCGAGCATGGAGAACTCCCGGTTTGCCCGAATTCATCCCGGGGATTCCGGCGGGCTCCCGTGCCGGAAGGACCGCTTTCCCCCAGAGAGGACCCGGACCCGACCATGAAGAACGTCTTTTCCAACGTTTTGGAATGCATTGGGAATACGCCGCTCATTCTCATCAACCGAATGAATCCGAACCCGAAGGTTCGTCTTTATGTGAAGTGGGAAGCGAGAAACCCCGGCGGTTCCATCAAGGATCGCCCGGCCCTGTGCATGATTGAATGCGCGGAGCGTGAAGGGGTCTTGACCCCGGACAAGACCATCATCGAGGCCACCAGCGGCAACACCGGCATCGGACTGGCCATGGTGGCGGCCGTCAAAGGCTACCGCATCATGCTTGTCATGCCGGAGACGGCGAGCCTCGAGCGCCAGAAGGTCCTCAAGGCCCTGGGCGCCGAGCTCCTTTTGACTCCCGGTTCCCTGGGGACGGACGGGGCCATCGAGGAGGTTTACAGCCTGGTCCGAAAGGACCCTGATCGGTATTTCATGCCGGATCAATTCAGCAATCCCGCCAATCCCCTGGCTCACTACCTGGGCACGGGGCCGGAAATCTACGAACAGACGGGCGGAAAGGTCGACGCCGTGGTGATCACCCTGGGCACCACGGGAACCGCCATGGGGATCCTCAAAGCAATGAAGGATCGAAATCCCTCCATCCGGGTGATCGGGGTGGAACCCTACCCCGGACACAAGGTCCAGGGCCTCAAGAATATGAAAGAATCCTATGTCCCCGCCATTTTCGACCGTCATGCCATGGACCGAATCCTCCCCGTGCGGGATGAAGACGCCTTCGAGATGGCCCGCCGATTGGCCCGGGAAGAAGGCATCTTTGCGGGAATGAGCTCGGGGGCGGCCATGGCCGCGGCCGTGCAGGTTGCCGCCGAGATGGAAGAAGGCACCCTGGTGGCGGTCCTTCCCGACGGGGGAGACCGATATCTGAGCACGAACCTTTTCACCACTCTGCTCGAACCGGATTTTCATTTCTTTGATCTGCTCCGCAGGGAAAAGACGGAATTCAAGCCGGTACAGGAAGGCAAGGCCCGCCTGTTCGTGACCAGTCCGCCCCTGGACCAGCCCCTCACCCTCCAGGAAGCTCGACGCTTCGTCCTGGCGGACCTTCTCACGAGGTTCCTCAAAGCCAAAGGCTTTTCCGTGGATCAGATGATCCTCATCCCGGATTTGGAAAGCCGCACCATCCAGGGGGCCATTTCCACCGGCATGGATCTCGCCGCCTACTCCCAGCGCCAGATGGACGAGGTGCTCCGAGACCTGGACCGGTTGGGAGTCCAGAGGGCGCGACGGTATCCCCGCATCACCGATCACCTGGATACCATTCCCGAGCATACCCAGGCCCTCATCGACCGGGAGCTCGCTTACGAAAAGCTTCGCTCGGTCTATTTCAACCTTTCCCGGAGCAGAAATTACGGAGCCCTGTCCCGGGTGGACCCCAAGAAGATTCGAGTGGGCGCCACCGTGGACCTGGACGCCTACGAGAAGCTGAATCCCCGAGACTTCACACTCCTCAAGCGGGCCACCCTCACGGAACTGAAACACGGCATTTACGTCAAGACCTCGTGGGGAAACGTGGTGCCCACATGGCATATTTCCGCCGCCTCCATCGCCCTGCACGACCTGGGGGCCCCCATCGATATCGTGGTGAGCAGCGTGGACTTCCTCTTTCCCCACTTGGAAAACGTGCGCGAAATCGGGGAGGCGCTCACCGGCAAGCTCTTTGCCAAGGTCTGGATGGTCTGCGAACGGATCTGGTCCGGCAAGGAGGAAAAGGGCTCCGATCAAGCGGACGAGAACACCCCCGTGCGCAGCCTCACAGCTTCGGGGATCTCCCCGGACCAGCTGCGCTACTGGTTCCTATGCACCCACTACCGGAAGCCCATCCATTTCACCCCGGCAAACCTTAGGAACACGCTTCACGGGTACGCACGCCTCCGGGAATTCATCCGCCGTGTTCAATACGTCTCCTGCCGAAATGAGGAGCACAAGAACATGGGAGAGTTCCTCTATGCCCTCGAGCAAGGCTTTTTCGACGCTTTGGCGGACGACCTGAACACACCCAAAGCCCTAGCAGCCATGTTTCGATTCACCCGGGGGGTGAATCCCATTCTGGACAGCGGGCAGTTCAGTGAAAACCAGCGCAAACAGATCCTCGAAACCTTTCAGAAGCTCAACGGAATCCTGGGGATTTTGGATCTGGATCTCGAGGCCCTCAGCCCCGAGGAGGAAGAACTGGTGAAGGCCCGCCATGAGGCGCGGGCCTCGAAGGATTGGGCCAAGGCGGATCTCCTTCGCCGGGAGCTCCTTGATCGCGGCATCCAGGTGGTGGATACCCCTGCGGGCACACGTTGGACGAGGATTTAATCTCCGAAGGAATTCTTCCGGCATCCCCGGCGGGGAGCTGTCGGCACCGTCGGGGACGGACGGAACGTCCTCATCGAGTCGGCAGCCGGGTCTTTTCCGGGGGGCGCGGGTTTCCCCCCCGAGCACAACCCAGCAAAAATGCGCGTCCGTCTCCGCCCTTCAAGCAGACCCTCCTTCCCCCGGACCCGGGATCCGGTCCGGGGCGGCCCCCGGAATCCGCGCAACGGGCCCCGTTGCCGGGTTTCGCCGCGATGGAGGCCGTCATGGGCCCTTCATTGGGCAAGGCCGTACTCATAAGCCGGACCCGCCCACCCCCCAGGACTCGGACCTTTGCTCGAAATCTTCACTGGGCATGTCGGGGCGACCTTGGGCGCAACTTGGCATTAAAGGGTTACAGGAGCTCGAGAACGCCCTCGGCCAAGCCTATGGAGTGGGTGGCTTCGAACAGTCTCAGGGCTTCCTCATATGCGTGTTCGGTGATCCGTCTCTTGCATTGGAGGGGAATGGCGTTCATCCTGGCGGCAAAGGGCTGATTCACGTTCTTGATGTTTCCGCCGGTATTCTTGGTCTCCCGTGCCCAGGCCCACATCTCCTGCCATAACTCGTCGGGGATTCCCCGATAGGGTCTCTTGATGTATTCACGGTTCTCGGTGGTCAGGGCGTTGCCGTTCTGGTTCATGGCCAGGCCCAGGGAGATGTTCTGCCACAGGGTTCCCACATTCCCCTTGCGAATTCCGTATTGGATGAAGGAGGAAATCTTGTCCAGGGAAGTTCCCGTGATGCCGTGCTGGGCAATGTCTACCGACCAGGGTTGGATGGCCTCCCAGATCCGCCGGGTCAGTTCGAGTTGGATCCCCTCCTGGGCGGCTCCAAAATAGGTTCCGTGGATCGAGCCGTTGTTGATGGCCAGCAGGTCCGGGCGAATGCCCTCCTTGTCCAGTTCCCCGATGAACCACCGGGCTTCCTCGGGTTGCGTGAATCCTTCCGCACTGCCGCTCTTGGCCCCGATCTCTCCCAGTTCCACTTCCAGGTTCAGACCTGCGGCAACGATGGGACGGGCCAGTTTGGACGTGGCGGCCAGGTTCTTTTCGTTTTCCATGTGAGATGCATCGATGGCAAAGGAAGTGAACCCCGCTTTCATCTCGTCTTCGATGAGGGCGGCCACGGCCTGGACCTCTTCTTCCTTCTTCACGGTGATATGATCCCCGTGCACGGCAAAGGGGACTTCGGTATTTCCCAGCCTTTCGTTTTCCGAAACGATGAACTCCACGAAAGAAGCCGGGGTGAATTCCGTGTACGAAAGCTCCGACTTGGCGATCTCGTACATGACAGGTGCCCGGGCGGCCATGGAAGCCAGGACAATGCCCTCCACCGGAAGCCGGCAGCGAATGTTGCAGGCCATGATCATGGCATTGTGCTTTCTGGCGGCTTGAATGAGCAGCTTTCCGTTCACCAGGGGAACGAGGCTGTTGGGAAA
>JARKQW010000213.1 GCA_029974695.1 Syntrophobacteraceae bacterium
TGCTTTGGGGCAACGAGCGGAGGCGGCGGGCGCACGATCCTCGAGGCTGAGTAGCGAGAAAGGAAGGCTCCGATGCAAACCGGGAATCTATTGGCCTCCGCGGAAGCAGGCAGCGCATCCCTCCCGGAGCAAGGTCGAAAGCTTAGCGAGTCCCTGGGGTCCTTTCGATGTTTACGGCTGCAGGTCGAGGTGAGGGCCCGAAACAGGGTGGCCCTGCCTCCCTACCGGGGGAGCACCCTTCGGGGGGCTTTCGGACTGGCGCTTCTCCGGAGCGCCTGCGTGCTCCGACAGCAGAAGTGCCCCACCTGCCTTTTGCGGCGCAAATGCATTTACAGCTACACCTTCGAGACCCCTCTCTGGGGGGAAAACGGCGAACTCCGGCGCTATGCCGCGGCGCCCCACCCCTTCGTGCTGACCCTCGAGGTGGGACGGGAGGAGGTTCACGAGGCGGGAAGCGAGTTTGAGTTCGCCGTCACCCTGGTGGGGCGGGCTGTCGACTTTCTCCCGTACTACGTGCACGCTTTCCAGCGCATGGGGGAGACGGGCATCGGCAAGGGTCGGGGCCGGTTCGAGGTGCTCCGGGTCCTCGAGATGGACGCTGGAGACGAAATCGCCGGGCCGGTTTATGAAGGCGGGGTGCTGCGGGTTCCTCGAACGGTGCTGGGACTCGAGGACGCCCTGGCCGTCGCCGGGGAGCTTTCGGGGGACGGGGTGACCCTCGATCTGCTGACCCCTCTGCGGCTGGTATACGGGGGAGAGCTCTGCAGGGAACCGGCGTTTCACGTCCTGGTGCGAAACCTGCTGAGGAGGCTCCACAACCTCACCCTGTTTCATTGCGACGACGGGGCTCCGCCCCCGGACGGAGCTCTCATCGACCTGGCCGAGCAGGTGGTCCCGGATCGGCGGGACATCCGCTGGCACGACTGGGAGCGCTATTCCCACAGGCAGGAGCGGCGCATGAAGCTGGGGGGGCTCCTGGGGAAGATCTCCTACCGAGGAGACCTCGCCCCCTTTCTCCCCCTCCTCGTCCTGGGCTCCTGGGTCAACCTGGGAAAGAACACCAGCTTCGGACTGGGGCGATACCGGGTGAAGGGAGCGGATCGAAAGTAGGATCACGATGGGAAATTCCAGGAGGAATCGATGTCGTACACGATTTCCGAAACGATTTTAGGATGTCTTCTCCACGATGTGGGAAAGCTTCTCCAACGCGCCTACGGGCGAATAGAAGAGACAGGAGCGAAACGCTATGGGTTGGAATCGACCTTATGTCCGACCAAGAACGGGGATTCCACCCATAAACACGTTCTTTTTACAAACGCCTTTTTTGACCTGGTGAGGAAGGAAAATCTATTCTTCCCCGAGGGAGTCAATTGCCTCACCGTTGAACACATCGCCAGCTATCACCACAAACCGGGAGCCTGCAACATGCCCGGCGCCGCATGGCTCTGTACTCTCGGCGACCACTATTCGGCAGGGATGGACCGGCGTGCGGATGAAGAGTCGGCGCAGCGTACCTCCTCGATGTCGGGGTACCGAACCACACCTCTTCAGTGCATTTTTGATGAACTCATCCTCGATGAGGCGGCCTTGGGAAAGCCGGAAAGACATGCCTATGCCCTTGAAGAACTGAATCCGGAGAAACCTGACGCCCTGATCCCAATGGCGTGGCCGGACAATGGAACCATTCGCGATCTTCCGAACCGCTATCGGGAGGTATGGGCAGGTTTCTGGGCTGCTTTCAAGGCCTTGGGCCGTCGAGAGCCGATGCTTTCCTTCAGGCTTTTCGAGGGAGTTCTTCTCGGACTGCTCGAGCGCTTTACCTGGGCGATTCCTTCCAGCACATTGGATTCTCCGGACATCTCCCTTTACGATCATTCACGAACCACCGCAGCCATCGCTGCATGCCTGCACCGTTATCATGAGAACCGCGGTGAATTGGAGGATGTGAAGGCAATTCGGAATGAATCTCAACCTAAGTTTCGGTTTCTAGCAGGCGATCTCTCCGGCATCCAGGAGACTTTATTCTCATTGCAGACGCAAGGCGTTCGAGGGGTGAACAAGATTCTCCGAGCCCGTTCTTTTATGATGAGCGCTATATGCGAAGCGGCAACACTCCTGATTCTCGACGCCCTGGACCTGCCCCTGTCCAACATTTTCCAACAAGCAGGGGGACGTTTCCTTATTCTGGTCCCCGCCCAGGAGGATTTGGAAAAGCTAGTGGAGGGATTTCGGCAGAGAATCGATCAGTGGCTGCTCGAAAGGTACACGGGAAGCCTTGCGCTCAACCTTGCCCTTTCTCCACCATTCTCAGCTGCAGGTTTTCGGCCGGCTGGGCTCAGGGAGGTCATGTCTCAAACAGCACAGGCCGTCGAGGAGGCCAAGCAACGCCCCCTCTCCACTCGTTCTCACGGGGTATTGAAACGAGAATTTCCCTTGGATTCATCCTGTTCCGCCTGTGGGACTCGGCCGGCCGAGATTGAGGATGAGGGTGGACTTCGGTGCCTTACGTGCGACAATGAGATTCGGGTGGGCAAGAGGCTTGTGCGAGCAAACATGATCGTGTGGGGACAGGGGTTGCCCAAGCGATGGCAAACCACAAATGTTCTTGGACTGGAAATGGGGCTGTTGGACAAAGCGCCGGACGAGAGCCTGGAGGAGGTACTGACCGTGCAGAGGACCAACAACGATCCGGCACCGTTTCCATGGCCGGTGAAAGTCCTTGCAAACCACGTCCCCCTTTTTCGAGACGATTACGCAGCACATGACCCCCGGTATGAGTGGATCAAGGATGAAGACACAGCTCAGGGGGCGGGCGAACCCAAGAGCTTCATGCACATCGCTGCGGAAGCCCTGGAAGCCGAAACCGCCGGAGGGTTCAGAGGGAGGGCATTCCTGGCCCTCTTGAAAGCGGATGTGGACCGCCTGGGGTTCCTTTTCAGCTTCGGATTGAGGCGCAACGAGATCAAGGACGATCGTTTGACCCTTTCCCGCCTGGCACAGCTCTCCCGAATGATGGATCTCTATTTTACCGGATACCTCAAAGGACTGCTCCACCGCGAGTTTCCGGACACCTACACTGTGTACGCGGGAGGGGACGATCTCTTGCTGATCGGACCCTGGCGGCAGACGATCGAGCTGTCATCCCGAATCAACGACACATTCAGAAGCTACACCGGTCATAATCCCAACCTGACTCTCTCGACGGGCCTGACCCTGTTGAAGCCCAATCATCCCGTCAATCGAGCCGCGAAAGAGGCCGAAGGGTTTCTCGATATGGCAAAGGATGAGGGGAGAAACCGGATTTGTGCGCTTATTCCGAAGGCCATCACGTGGGACCGGTATCGTGAGCGGTTACGGGATGCGGATTGGATCCATGACAGGATGCATGATGAAGCCCCCGTGAGTACCAGTTTCGTCTACCGGGTCCTGGAACTCGCCGGAGATGCCGAGGCTGTCACCTTGCGGGGGGATGTGCGTAAAGCGGGATGGCGGGCACGACTCGCGTATCTCTTGGCGAGAAACATCAAGGGGCGCGGCAGGGAAGACACTCAGCATCGGATCATCGAGTGGCTGGAGCGCCTTAAACTGGACGACCAATTCAAATTGCGGGGAGAGCATCCGAATCTTTTTGACTGGCGACTGCCGCTCTCCATCGCATTGTATCGGAACCGAAGCTAAAGCAAGGAGAAACGAATTATGGCACCACAACATCACCATCAGCAAGGACGTTCGCAGCAGAGTGGCCGCGGAGGCCAGCAGTCCGCCGGAACAGATCAGCTTCCCGTCCCCCAACCCCTGAGATATTACTCGGACGACGCAAAAAAGCAGCTAAGACCCGAGTTGGTGGACGAGGAAGCCCACGATTCTGCCAGGAGATTCTCTGAACTGAAGTCCACACAAATGCGTCGCTTTTACGATGAATTCAAGGCGATCGAACGAAAGATCCTGAGCGGCGGAGGCTTGCAGGAACAGGAAGCCAATTTCGAAAGGGATCGAGCCCTGATCATGATGTTCAAAGCCAAGGCCGTATATGCCGAAAGGCGCAGGGTCTCTCCACGAGCCTTCACTGAATTCATCTTCAACCACATGGCCTCCATTAAGGATCTTCGGGACTTTCAGGCTTTCCTCAAGGTTTTTGAGGCCGTTGTGGCCTATCATCGTTTTTATGCCAAGGATAATTGAGAGGAGCAGAAAATCATGAGGCTGCTGAACAGCAAGACTCTGACGGGTCACATTCGCGTGATCACCGGCCTGCACATCGGGGCGGGCAAAGACGCCATCGAAATCGGCGGGGTCGACAGCCCCATCGTGAAAAACCTGTATAGTTCCGAACCCTATATCCCGGGCTCCTCTTTAAAGGGAAAGCTCCGTTGTCTTATGGAATGGGCCACCAACAGGGTCAGAGATGATGGAAAGACGTGGGACGGCGGCAACGAAGACGACCCGGTATGCCTCGCCCAGGACCCGGTGTTGCGCATATTCGGCACAACCAATAAGTCATGGAATGCAGGCCCCACCCGCCTGGTGGTTCGGGACTGCCCCATCAATCCGCAGTGGCGTGACGAAATCATTGAGCGTGGACTCCCCTTCACGGAAGAGAAGTTCGAAAACAACATCGACCGCATCCAAGGCAAGGCGGGCGTTGGAATTCGGAAGACCGAACGGGTGCCCGCCGGCGCCCTGTTTGACCTAACCATGGTCTATCGGATTTTTGACACCGGTGACCAAGGCAAGCATGACCAGGAGTGCTTCAAGGCACTGTTGCAGGTGATGCGTCTCCTTGAACAGGATGCCCTGGGAGGATCCGGCTCCCGCGGGTACGGGCGCATCGAATTCGACGGCCTGTGCGTGGACGGCAAACTTTTCCAGGATGAGTTTCGGAAGATTGCCCCGCAAGAGATACTCGAACTCCGTAGGAGTACTTGAAATGCCCGTCTACCGTATCGAACTGACTCTGAAGGGTTCGTTGGGGACCGACCTGCTCTCCGGCACGGTCTGGGGACACCTCGCCTGGGCTTTACGTTATCTCGAGGGAGAGGCGGCCCTCATGGATTGGCTCCAAGACCAAGTCAGTCGTCCATGGCTCCTTTCCAGCCGGATGCCTGTGGGCATGCTGCCCCGGCCGATCCTCAAACCTGTTTTGAGGAAAACCGTCCGACCTTCACTCAAAGAAATGGAACTGGAGAAGCGTGCCAAAGGGCTCGCCTACATTCCCGAAACCGTCTTTCAGCTGCTGCGCAACGAAATGTCCGATGAAGCCCTTAGCGATGTCTTGAAGCGTGGCATGGGAAAATGGAGAATCAAAGAAAGTCTCCCACGAAAGGGGATCAATTCCCACAACACGATCGATCGTCTTTCAGGAACAACCCCGGATGTCGGAGGGCTCTTTTTCGAGGCAGTGTTTTACCCCGGTGAGGACACGAAGCTCCAGATCTTTCTCCACACGCCGGACCCATGCCTCGATAGGATTGAGGCACTATTCGCCTTCGTTGGAGAAAACGGATTCGGCAGCAATTCGAGCACCGGAAATGGAAACTTCACCTGCGAGGTGAAGGAAGAGTCCACCCTGTTTTCAGCGAAGGGCAATAGGGCCATGAGTCTCTCCCACGGCGTGATCACCGAGAGCATGAAGGACGCCCGATACAAACAACATGTCCATTTCGGCAAGCTGGGCGGCGACTACGCTAAGGGAAGTTACAGCCCCTTCAAATACCCGATCCTCATGGCACGGCCGGGAGCCACCTTCCAACCCGAGGGCAACGGACCCTTTGGCAAACTGCTGGATGCCGTCCACCATGACCCGGAGCTGAAAAAGATCCGGCACCATGCGTTTCATCTTCCATTGTATTACACGGAGGTGCAGTCATGAAGGCCTACCGTTTTCGAGCCCAAGCTCTTACGCCGGTGCATGTAGGATCGGGAAATGAAATCAACCCGCTGGAGTTTGTACTGCACGAAAACCGCTTGCTCCGTTTCAGCCCTGCGGCATTGATCGGATCTTTGCCGCCGAATGAATTGGCGCGGTACCTGCATTTGCTGGAAAGAGCCGATTTGAGAGCCATCCACTCGTTTTTCAATGATGTAGATGTCGGGCTGGCGGGGTTGACCACGGTAGATATATCTCCCCATTTCATGAGAGAGTACGAAGAGAAGGCGAGCAACCCCAACAATCAGTTCAGGGTTGAAATGATGCCCTGCAATCCTCATTCAAGTAAGCGCTATCTGCCCGGTTCCGGCATTAAGGGCGCCATCAGGACCGCCTTGATCAATCATTTTGCGGACACCGATCCCCATACCAGGGAGACGGTGCGTGATGCGGTCACTCGCGAGAGAGACAAACGAAACCGGGCAAGGGTCCTGGAGGAGAAAGCGTTCGATAGGAAACACAGCCAGACGGAAAGGGATGTTCTGCGATTGGTGCACGTGGAGGACGCGTGTCTTCCGGATGGGGCCACGCGCATCGACCGAGCCGTGAACTGGAATCCTAACAGGAAAGGGGCGGAGAATATCCAGATGTGGGTCGAGAGGCTCAAGTCCGTTGCAGACGGCGGCACAGCCCCGCAATTCAGCGTTATCCTCCATATGGACAACACCAAGATGCAGCACCCTCCGGTGAAACGCTCTCTTGGAAGGACCATCGATTTCGACACGATCCTCAAGGCCTGCAACCATTTCTATTGGGGTCGCATGGTTGCGGAGGGAGAGAAATTTGACGGCAAGAATTCGGGCGGTAAGGTTTGGAGTGCCCTCCTTGATCTTTTTCCCAAAGGAAAGACTCCCGACGGGCAGATTGTTTCCATCGACCCTGCCAAACCTTATTGGTGCTATGAGCAAAGGAAAAGAATCCTGCTTCGCGTGGGCCGTTATTCTCACTTCGAGTCGTTGTCCGTGGACGGACTTCGGGAAGGGTACAACGCCCAGGCGAGACGCCCCATCCGGGACATGGGCTCCACCAGGACCCGGTGCCTCATGGACAATGGAAAACCTCCGATGCCTTTTGGGTGGATCATGATGACGCTGGAGAGCTCCGATTGAGGTGCGGGCGTTGCCCGGGGATGTCGGCCTTTGTCAAAGGACGGTCGTATATCTTCAGCCCCCGGATGGTTTCTGAGCCCCGGGACCGCCGCTGAGAGCGCTTACGGGGACGGCGTGCATATCTTTGCCGAAAGGGACGATTTCCCTTCCGGTATGGATGGGAATCCCGCGGACGAAGCGGTCCCCTAGATCTTCCCGCAGGATGTTCGGCCCGGAGAAATCGCAGCGTGACGGAGTGGCCGAAAGTTCGACTTCAACGGCCACAGCTCTTCCGCCGCCCCCTTGGAGGACGATGTCCACCTTCTGTCCCGCCGGGGAACGGAAATGGTAGAGTTTTACGGATTCCCGGGACCAGAAGGCCTGTTAGAAAAGCTCCAAAACCACGAAGTTTTCAAACACTCTCCCCGCAAGCTCTCCGCCCCTCAGGAATCCCGCCAGGTCCATGCCCATGAGGTGACAGGCAAGTCCCGTATCCACCATGAACATGGGGGTCTTCACCAGGCGTTTGCCCGGGCTGGATGACCAGGCGGGAAGCAACCGCACCAGGAACGTGTCCTGCAGCACGGCCATGTGCCGAGTGAGAGTGGCGTTGGGAATGCCGCTGGCCCTCGATAATTCCGATTGATTCTGCAGGGAGGCAATGCGACCCGCCAGGAGGGCCAGAAGCCGGGGCAGCGCTGCAAGATTCAGAATCTTCGAAAGATCTCGGATGTCCCGACCCAGGATCGTGGTGAGGTAGGACTCGAACCATGCTCCCCTGCGCCGGGGAGCTTTTCTCTGTAGGGTTTCCTGAAAACCGCCCGCCAGGACGTTCGCGCCCAGATCAAAATCCGGATCGGGTCGGCAACGTTGGGGGAATTCCTCTTCAAAGAACCCATCCACTACGTTCTCCGTGGTGCCCTTGATTTCTCCCATGGACAGGGGCCACAAGGTGAGCACTTCCATCCTTCCGGCCGGGGATCCCGCCAGCCGGGGCACGGTCAATACGTCGGCGGACCCCGTGAGGATATAGCGCCCCGGGTGGCGGTGGCGGTCCACATCTTTCTTGATGGCCAAAAAGGAACCCTCTCACCCGTTGGACATCATCGATCACCACGGGCTTTCCCATGCCTGCAATGAACCCGGCGGGATCGGCACTGGCGGCGGAGAGAACGGCGGCATTGTCCAGGGTTACGTAGCGGGCCGGGTAGGGTCCCTTGACCATTTCTTGGACCAGGGTGCTTTTTCCCGTCTGCCGGGCTCCCCGTACAAAGACCGCCAGCGTATCGGCCAGTGCCTCCAGGATGTTTTTCAAGAGAGATCGTCTATACATGGTAAGATATTTACCGTTTCATGGTAAATCTGTCGCAGGAAAAAGCCCGTTGCCGCCCTCGGAAAACGGGAAGTGTCCGACCCGGATCCCGCTCAGGCACGATGAGACGGGTCGCCCTCGAAAAGTTTCTCCACCGCATCCAGGCTGCTTCTTAGCTTCTCCCCGAAGCGCCGCCCATCCCGTGCTCTGATGCAATTTCGACAAAACCCGGCATGATTGAGGTCATTTCGAGCGGACCTAACCTTTTCCACTTCCTGGCACAGATTTCCCTGTGCCTGGATGAACCCGATCATGCGCCGAGTGGTATCCGGGTGATCCTTGGCGGGCGAGTACCATTGTTCCGGGGTATCATCCCATTTACGGTTGACGAGGGTGAAGGCCTGAGAGGCAACATCCCGCAACGTGGTATCCAGCGGATCGGCCCCTACCCCCAGGACCACGTAGCTGAAAAGCAGTTCCTCCAGGAAAGTGAATCCTTGTTGGATCAAACCGTGGTCGAGGCACCAACGAACCGCCGTAAGACCCTGTCGGAGATCGTCGCCGGCAAATTTTTCCAGTCGTTTCGCGCTGGTGTCGGAAAGAGGCCTGAACGGCGGCAGCAGGTCAAGACCTCTGCACTGTTGTACCTGCTCCTTGAGAGCGGCCGCAACCGCCGTGATTTCCTGGCCGCGACAGGTGGAGAGCATGTCGCTAAACCGGTGAAGTTCCGTTCCCAGCTTCCTTATGGTATCAGCCTCCCGATCCTTCCCCCGGGTTTCTTTCAATATGGACCGAACGCTCGCTGCCGCCAGGGCCCCCGCCATGCGGGCATCCCCGCTCTCGAGGAAGCGGTGGGTGGCAACGGTCCAGTCCATGAGTTGATCCAAGGCGGTGAGGTCCAATATCCGCACTTTGCGGGACTCCACCTCCATGGCCTTGACCTGGTCATAGCTCCCCAATGCTTCGAAAGCCCCATAATAGATACCCCGGAGACTCACGTGCTTCAGAGCTTTGGCGTAGTTCAGGACCACAACCGCCACCAGGGGAATGGAACGAAGGGCATGAGTGATGTCGAAGACCACGTTGTCGCCGGGGCACAGACAGTCATTCAACCGTTTGAAAATCTGCCAGATCTCGTCTTCGGAATACCCTTCGGGGATTGTGACGTTTTCGTGGGGCACAGAAAGTTCCATCTTCCCAATACAGCATCTGAGACCCTTTCTCTCGAGTATTTTGCCTTCTTTGTTACGATGCCCGTTGTCCAGCCAGTTTTTGCGTTCCGCTTCCTCGGTGGTGAAGATGAGAATCCGGTCGTCCGCCCCCCAGGTGCTGCAGTTGTTTTTTATGGTGGCTTGTTGCACGAAACGGACGGGCCCCACCGGTTCCAAGCCATCCCCGCAATAGATGCATTCCAGGTAATCATTGGTTCCAAGAAAGGAGACGTAAATGTTGGCCATCTGCTATCCTCCATACCTTCGAAATCGTTTGTGCCGGAAATGATGAATGAGCCGGATGGAGCCGTCGGGTTGGGGCTCCTCGACCGCCCGCCGTTCCGTGGTGGAATAGACGGGATCGAGGCCGATTTCCCGGGCAAACCGCACCATGAGGCAGGTGGCTCCGAAGTCCCCCTGGATGAGAACGGCGTCCCCCGGCTTGGCCGCCTCTTTCACCCATTCTTCCACGGGGGCCAGGTACCCGGCCAGGGTTTCCGCCTCCGGGGGAATGTTTCGCCAGAGTTCCCGGACGCTCTCGGGAGGATGGAGGAAATTCGAAACCCCCAGGGTCTCCCGGGCTTCGGCTTCCTGGGCGGGAGTCAACGAGTGGTTGAAAAGCAGAACGAGGTTTTTTGCCATGAGTCACCGTCCTCCTTGGGACGCTAAAAAATTGGAAAGGCCTCCGGGGAGTTGCCCGAAGATTACGGCTCCCCGGGCTCCCTTTTCAACCCCAAAGGCGACCCTGGCATCCGCTTTTTCCTTATGGTAAGAAAAGGAACATGCCGACGGGCGGAGCTCGGGGCAACACCCGCCGCGGCAGCCTCGCAGTCGCATCACCGGTTCACTCGTATCCAAACAGGAAAGAGCGGAGGTTTCGTGTCCACATTTTCCTCCCGCACCGCCGCCATTTGGGAGTCGCCTTACGGACCGGTCCCACCCGACGCGGACCTGGCGGTCCTGGGGTCGGGAATCAAGTACCTTCCTCCTCTACTCTGGAAATCCCGCATGCTCTTCCGGGGTGCCCTCGACCGGATCGTAAAGAAGCTCACGGGGGATTTCCCCCACACCCTGGGACGGGGAAAGACCACTCATCCTCTCTTTGTACTCAAGTCCCTTCCGAACCCGGCCCACCGGGTCTGCCCGTGTTCTTCCAAGGATTGGGGAGCTCGCCGGGTTATCCGGAAGGGGTGCCGTCTCGAGTACACCGGGCAAATCACGGAGCGCGACACGTTTCTTGTGGAGTCCTGCAGCTTCAACTTGCCCATGGACTCGGCCTTCACCAACCGGCTTTTCTTCCTGGGACGGGTCCCCGAGGAGTGCATCGAGACGAGGGATTCATGACCGATTACCAAGGCTGGCGCGATTGGCTTGCCGGCCCCGGTTGTTGGCCGGCCATGACCGAGGCGGCCCGGTTCGTGTACCGGATGGCGACGCGGGTGGGGCTTCCCTCGAGCCTCCTGCCCTGTGGGAACCCGTGGAGCCTGCCCCGGGAGGAAAGGGACGAGTGCTTCGAAGAACTGGCCCGCGAGATGTGGCTGTTTCTGCGATCCATGTCGGCCCAGGAGATGAAGAGAATCGGCGCGGACCCGACGACCCATGGGAACACCCGGCTGCTGATGCAGCGCATCGGCCAACGGTTCTTCCTCCATCTCAAGGACCAGGCCCGGACATCCCCGCGAGACCCCGAGCGCGCCCTGTACCGGCGGCTTCGCCAGGTGCTCTCCCAGGAGCCGACCGTCGCCTACCGGACCACTGCCGACGGGGCGTTTTACTCCCGGGACCCCGGGGCCCCCTGGCCCGGGACCCGGAAATCCCTCCACGAGGAGCCCTACTCGAGCTGGGAGTCGCCCCTGGGGAGGATCGGTCTAAGAGATTTGCCCCGCAGGAGCGCCCTTCTCGATGTGGCGGATTTTTTCTGGCTCCAGGCAACCACCCGGCTGGGGGAGCCCTCGTTCTTGCCCGTCCGGGAGCTGGCCCGGTTCATCGCGTGTCACTACCCGGGTTTTTCCTTACCGACCCCCGTGTCCATTCACCCGGGAGGAACAAAGGCGGATTGCCTCGAGGGTCGGGAGGTCGAGGTTCCTTCGGGGGAGCCGGGACCGGATATCCAGTTCATGGCGCAACGGCTTCCCGCCCTGGCCCGGCAGCTGGTTCACGGCTGGGACCTGAGACAACGTTCGGCCTTCGTTCTCCTCGTGGGGGACGGCGTTCCCTTGCAGGAAGCCGCCCGGAGCCTCGGCTACCGGAACCCTTCGGGGGTTTCCTACCTGGCCCGGTCGGTTTACGACAGCCTGCGGGACTTCTGTCTTCTGTGGCCCGGGCTTTCCCCTCCCGACCTCGATCCCGGCCTCTTCGAAGCCTTCGTGCTGGAAGTCGTCACCGTTTGCAAGAAAGGGACCTAAAGCCGTATGGTTGTATTGAGTAGACCGATGCCCTCGGGTGTCCAGGACGGGAGTGTATTCCATGTGTTCCTATGAACCCTGGCAGATGAAAATGGCCTGGCAGATCGCCCTGCAGGCCCGGGGATGCCCTCCCGACTCGGTCCTTCGGGAAGGGAAGGCGGACCCACGGCTGCAGGCCCATCGCGACCGGTGCCCCTTCTGTTCCGAACATGGGACGGTGGAAGCGGGAGACAGGACCGTGGAAACGGGGCTTTTCGAAGGGACCGCCCTTGCCCGGGAGATGGCTCGCCGGGTGGAGATCGACCACCACGGAGAACCTTTGCCGGGATCGATCTGCCGGATTTCCGGGGCCCTGGCGGGGTGGGGTCCCCGGGAGCGGTATTACAACCCTCCCCTGGTGCTGGTGCTCGATCACCCTCGGGACATGCCGGGAGCCGCTCGGGTGGCCCAGGTGTACGACGACCCCTGCCTGGCGGGCCCCGGGGACGTTCCCCTGGATCACGGGCTCTTTGCCGAATCCTGGAACACTTACGCCCTGCGGGCGGAAGACCTGGAATGCGCTTTCGGGTTCGTGAACGAAACGAAGCTGAGGGAAGTCCTGGACGCCGAGGCCTCCGACGGGCCGGGTCCCAAACAAGGGACGATCCTCGAAGCCTTCCGCAGACTCGAGGTGGAAGTGGCCGCCTTCTTTGCCCTCCAGGCCCTGGGCGACCTCATGGATCGCCGGGAATTCGGTCCCCTCGAGGAAATTGCGGCCCGCTTTCCCCACGGGGAATCCCTGAAGAAAGCCCTGGCCGAGGGGGAGCCGCATATCCGGTGGCCCAAGGACACCACGGACCCGAGGGCCATGTTGACCCACGCGCAGGTGGCCGAGGATCGGCTTCCCATGGCGGCGGCGGGACAAGAAGAATGGATCACGGCCAACATGGTCGTCCTGGACGGCGAGACCCTTCGCCTGGAAGCCGTCTTCTGTGAAATCCGCCATTACTCGATGCAGGGAAACGCGCTGGTGGTGGGCGGCAAGGTCCCCCCGTCCCCGGCCGGGAGGGCCGAGATCACCGCTTCATGGGTGAAGGAGGGTCTGCCGCCCAGGGATTGCGATCAATCCTTCCTCGATGAAGAATCGGGCTTCTTCCGGTTGCTCTTTCGGGACATGACCGAAGCCGAATTCAAGTCCGGGCGGCTTCTGGTGCTGGTGGCGGGACTTGCAAAATGAGGAGATGGTCCTTCGAGGAGTTGGGGGTGTGGGCTCGTCGTCACTGTCTGCACGAGCGGATCTCCGACCTGCTGTATCCCCCTGGATTCGAATTCCCCGCAACGGAGGAAGACCTGGTTGGATCCTGGAAGGCGGTCGAGGACGCCCTCGGTCCCCAAAGGGTCCGGGTCCTGGCCCGGGGATCGTGGGCAGGGGCCCTCCGCCAACGAAGATCCGCCCCTCCCTGGTTTTTCCCAGCCCTCGACCGGCTTTCCCCCTGGAAGGACCTCGATTTTCCTTTTTCCTGGGCCGAGGCCGCCGAGGGGCGCTGGAGCGCCTTTGCCCTGGCCCTGGCGAGGGCGGGCGAGGGCGGGGTCCTGTGGGCCGTGATGGGACAACTCGAGGGGGCGATCCGGGGCAAACGATGGCCGAAATGGTGGGAAGAGGCGGCGGACGTTCATGCCCGGGAGGGGGCGGCCTTTGCCCTGGACATGCTCGAAAGAGAGCTATCGAGGTCCTTCTTCTTTTGGCCGATCCTCCCTGTCCCGAACCCCCCGGCGGTCTGGGGAAGGTCTCTCACCCTCCCCGTCTACCTGGCCGGATGGGCCCTGGCCCGTAATGTGGAGAATCGCTCCCTTGTTTGCACCGGCAACGTGCTCGAAGACGGTTCCCTGGGGGAGGCGGGGCACCTGGAGCGGAAGGCTCGACTGGCGGCAATTCACGGTTTCAAGGGGCTGTTGTGTCCCCGGGGGAGCGGCGGTCTTTCCTTGGGAGCCGAGGGCATCGAGATCCTCGAGGCCGACGACCTCGATCATGCCGGCTTCCTTTGGGAGCTATCGGCCGGGGGAACGACCGGCGGCCTCCAGGAAGATTTCCGCTCCTTGAGGGACCCAAACCGCCTGGCCGCCAACGTCCACCTTCTTTCCCCGGGGGTTTTGCGCTGGAGCGGCTTTGACGGTCCGTATGCCGCCGCACTGCGGGAAATCTCCCGATCCTCGACCCTGATCGAGGACTTCGTCCGAAACCTCGAAAGACGCGTCGAAGATCCGAACACCTCCCAGGATTCCCTCGATCGGCTCCTGGTCCCCGTCACCCGGGAATTTTTGATCGACCTCCGGGAAATCCATCCCCTGGCTGCCCTGAAACTGGCCCAGGTTCGAATGGCGACGGCCAGTCACCGGGGAAGGATCCGGGAAGCGGAAGAGTGGTCGAGCACCGCTACCGAGCTCACCCAGGCGGCCCTCCGACACGCGGAGGGACTCCATTGCAAGGCCGACCTGCTGAATCGCGAATTCGTTCATCATCGCCACAATCACTACGACTTCCGCATGGATCTGCCCGAAGAGGTCCGGAAGACCCTGGACACCCTCCGGGCCCTCCACGCCCTGCTCAAGCAAGAAGACCCCGACTGTACCCTGCCTTCCTTGGGGAAGCTCTACGGTACCCTGGCTCAAAACTGCGGCTTCTGCGGTCCCGAGCACCTCGAGGAACTGTGCCGTTATGCGGAGTTGGCCCGGGAAGCCTTTGGAAACGGCAGGGACCCCCTCTACCTGGCGGACTGGCGCAGACAGTTCTGCTACGTGTTTTACGGCCTTCTGGATGCGGGAGACCCGGCGGGGGCGGAGGAAATCCTTTCCCTGTACCTGGGAACCGAGCCCCGGAGCCTGACCGACGGGCGGATTCGGGTTCTCACCCCCTATGAGCACGCCGCTATGGCCCGCTTCCTCGCCGAGACCGGCGCAGATGTTCCCGAATATCGACGTTGGATGAGCATCCACCTGGGCCGTCGTCCCTCCAGGCATCCCTGGCCCCTCTGGCTCATGAACGCCGGGCTTTGCCGGGAAGACCCCGCCCATCGCCGGGAGGCCTTTACCGAGTCCGCTCTGGCCTGCCTGAGACAGGGGCCCACGGCCCAGGCGATGGGGCTCATGCCCCTCCAGCTCCTGTGGAAGGAAGGTCTTCAGCCTCATGATTGGGTACGGGACGGGACACGGCAGATTCTCCAGGAAATCCGGCATTCTTTCGGCGGGCAAACCCACTTTTCCCGGCTCTTGGAGTATTCCGATTGGGAAGAAGCCCTCTTCGAGGTCGAGCTGCAGAAGCCTCGTCTCTTCCCCTTCACTTATCGGTGAGGGGTTTTGCGGCCAACTCCCCGGCCATCTCCTCGAGGAGGCCGATATGGCGGTGCTCCTCGGCGATGACGGCCCGGATGAGCTCGGCCGTCTCCGCGGACGGCGAAAAGGACAGGAGGATTTCGTAGAAGGTGATCGAGTCCTTCTCGAAGCCCACGGCAATTTGAAGCAGGGTTCCTTCGTCCCGCACCGATGCAAAATCCGCCTCTTCGAGGGAAAAAGCCCGGTCTTCGATGAAGCTCTGGAGGACGGCCCCCGAGATGCGGTCCGCCCAAAGGTCCTCGTCTTGCCGGCCTAGCTCCCTTTTCATCCGATAAAATGTTTCCCTGTGCCGCACTTCCTCGTCGGCCAGCTTTTCGAGAAGCGATCGGACGGCGGAATCGTCCACCTTTTCCATTCCGTCCCGGTAGAACCGCTCCCCGTTTTCCTCGATCTGGACGGCCAGATCGAACACTTCGTGGGCCGTAAACATCCGTTCCCCTCCTTTGCTGCCCGGCACAACCTCGTTCCCCGGGCGGCAATCCTCCCCGGAATCGCAACCCGGAACGGGGTCGACGTCCATCGGGTTCCGCCCGACTCCCGGGACTTCCGTTTCCCGGACTCTCCACAACCTGCTTGCAGCGGGAACCATTTCCCGCTATCTGAATGGGGTCGAAACCCGGCTTGGATGGTAGCGACCCCGGCCGGGCCGAGGTTACTGTACCAATGCTTCTTTTTCCATGCCAGGAGATTTCGCTGCCCATGAAAACGGGAAATATCACCGCCTTGGTTCCCCGGGATCGAGACCGGGAAGTCTTCGAGGAGCTCGTCCGCACCGATCGGGTCACCATCGAACGAATCATTTCCCACGGTCAGGCCAGCCCCGAGGGCTTCTGGTACAATCAGGAGCGGGCCGAATGGGTCCTGGTGCTCAAGGGAAGCGCGGGCCTGCGCTTCGAGGGGGAGGACGCGGTGATGGTTCTCCGGGAAGGGGACTGGATTCACATTCCCGCCCGTCGGAAGCACCGGGTCGAGTGGACCTCTAAAACGGAAGCCACCCTGTGGCTTGCGGTCCATCATGCCTGATCCGGACCCGGTTTGAGGGCTTCTCCAAGAAGGGTTTGTTCCCCTGCCCCCGACCGCTCTCATAGAGAGAGGAACCTGGATCGAGCGATTTGACGGGGACGAATCCCCGTTTCGTCGTTCCCGCGCAGGCGGGAATCCGGAAAGAGCGTGCGTACCCACCGGACGCCCGCCTTCGCGGGCATGACGCCCGGATGCTCTCGGAACTGCTGACCTCGGGAGGAAAGGACCGGAATCCCTTGTCGAGGGAAGGGAAAACACTCCCACTCCCCGACCGGGGAAGATTCCTGCTCGATATCGAGCCCCTGATTTCATGCGCCCCTTCCCCGGGGGCCGCCTTGCGGGAGGTGACTATGGACAGAAAGGATCGGGCCGTCGAGTTGCTGACGGAGCTTAGCGGCGCCCACGGGGCGCCCGGGTGCGAAAACGAGGTTCGCAGGATCGTTCGAAGGTATTTTCCCACGGCCCATACGGACCCCATGGGAAACATCTTCGTGGAAAAGGAGGGGTCGGCATCGACCCCCCGGATCCTCCTCACCGCCCACATGGACGAGGTAGGCCTTATGGTGCAGGCCGTCCTCCGGTCGGGGCTCATCAAGTTCGTTCCCCTGGGCGGCTGGTGGGCTCACACCCTGCTTGCCCAGCGCATGCGGATCCGAACCGGGGACGGCCGGGAGCTCCCGGGGGTGATCGGGGCCAAACCCCCGCACTTCCTTAGCGAGAGCGAACGGGACAAGGTGGTGAAGATCGAGGACATGTTCCTGGACGTGGGCGCCCGGGACGACGAAGAGGTCCGCCGGCTTGGAATCCGCATCGGGGACCCGATCGTTCCCGACACGTCCCTCACCCTCATGGGAAACCCGGATTTTCTTCTCTCCAAGGCCTTCGACAACCGCTGCGGCATGGCCCTCATGATCCAGGTCCTCGAGGAACTCCGGCAGGTCCCCCATCCCAACACCCTATGGGCCGCGGGAACGGTCCAGGAGGAGGTGGGAGTCCGTGGTGCCCGGACAGCGGTGTACGGGATAAATCCCGATGCGGCCATTGTCCTCGAGGGATGCCCCGCCGACGACCTGCCGGGGACTCCCGAGGACGAAAGACAGGGAGCCCTGGGAAAGGGGGTCCAAATTCGGCGCATGGACCCTTCCGCCATGATGAACCGGGCCTTCGTGGACTACGCCCTCGAGACGGCCCGAAGCCGGGACATCCCGCACCAGGAGGCCGTGCGCCGGTCCGGGGGAACGGACGCCCGGGCCGTCCATCTTCACGGCCGGGGAGTCCCCACCCTGGTGCTGGGGGTCCCGGCCCGCTACATTCACACCCAACACAGCATAGTTTGCGTCCAGGACTACCTGAGCGCCCTCCAACTGGCCCTGGAGCTCATCGGGCGGCTGGACGAAGACCGGGTGTGCCGTTTCACCCAATTTGACGACTGATCCCCGGGGTAGACGGTCCCGGAGTTTTTTTCTTGCCCAACGGCCCAAAGTTTTTCATAGTGCGGGGCATCTTCGTTGGGGAGATCGTGCAAACGAAACGAAGAAGGACGATCCACGGGGGAGAGCGGACCCCGTGAATTCAGCAACTACGAAGAGGGAGGATGGATAGCGCATGCGTAACGGGCTGAAGTGTTTGTTATGGATTTTTTCCCTGTGTTTGGTGGTGAGCTGTGCTCACAAGGAGGACTCATCCAGGAAGGTTTCCCAGCAACCGACCCCGACAGCCCCGGCTGCGGCCCCCGCTGCGAAGACGGCAACACCGGCTGCCGTTCCCTCCCCGGGTTCGGCCCCGGCCATCCAGCTCGCGGAAACGAACCACAACTTCGGGAACATGTCCGAAGACCGGCAGTACGAGCACGAGTTCAAGGTCAAGAACACGGGCGGCGGAGTGCTCGAGATCAAGAAAGTGTTGCCCGGGTGAGGCTCCAGTGTCGGCCGGTTCGACCGGACGATCCCTCCCGGTGGTGAGGGAACCATTGCACTGAGGCTCAATCCCAAGACTTGCGTGGGCAGCACCAAGAAGGCCGTCCTGGTCATCACCAACGATCCCATGAAGCCGCATTTTACCCTGACCCTCGAGGGCAAGGGCGGCTCCTGAGGCGTCGCCGCCCCGTCGAGGCGGCCAAACCGCCCTGCTTCTGCCCGCATCATCAAAGCCCCCTTCCCCGACCCGGGCGGGAGGGGGCTTTTTCATTTGAGCCGTTTCGAGAATATCCGCTCGTCGTGCACGCCAAGGCGGGCATCCGGAGGGCAGGCACGCTCCTGCCGGATTTCCGCCGCCGCGGGATTATGGAAACGGGATTCGTGCCCGCCAAATCGCTCCGTCTGAAGGCTTTTGCGCTGGTGCACCCAGCCGTTGGGAAGCGGCATCGGGGAGCCCCACCCGGGCATGGGGCTTCCGCCTTCGCCCGCCGGAGGACGCCGACAAGAACCCTTGCGGTCACAGGTGCCGGTAGGTCAGCTCGACCAAGGGCGACACCCCGTCACAAGAGCCCCCGCCGTCATGGGTGCCGGGGTTGATCCGAGGGAACTCATACCAAGTTGCGCCCAGGGTCGTCCTGACATGCAGAGTGAAGATATGGAGCAAAGGGCTGAATCCTACGGGTGGACAGTTTCGGCTTGAGTGCAACTTCGGATCGGGGGGTATGACGACGGGCGGGGGGAAACCGCGTACGGGAATCGCCGGGCACCCGAGACCGGAATCCCGACGCAGGTCGGGCGGGAATCGGGTCCCGGCAAACGGATTCGAAGACACGGAGCGGTCTGCCGAGTTCGAGGCCGCCGGGGCCGCCCTCCTTGCGCAGATCGTCCCCGGGGAAAATCCTTTCGTTTCGTCTAAAGTCTTTCTCTCATCCTTCCGATATGTTAGGCATGAGAGAAGGAGCGAACCATGGACATCATCCTGGGCACCAACCCGGTCAAGGGATCTCACCCGCGCACCACGGCGTCGGGGGGCGGCACGACGGTTGAAGCGAGAATCCTCTACCAGAGACCCTGTCGGAAATCCAGGGGGACGCCTCCCTCGGGGCAGCGGGAGCGGCGCCATCGCAGAAGCCTTGCGGACCCGCCCAACGGCCGGGTGGTTTTTCTACTTGTTCCCGAAGGAAACCGGCTGCCCCGGGACCTCAGCAACGCGAATTACCGGGTCTTTCTTCGCCTGGTGCCGGGATCGAACCCCTAGTCCCGCCCTTTTCCCACATCTGCGATTAGGCGGGGATGGATCGCCGCCTCCCATCGAACCCGGCGGGCTCGCAACCACCAGCCGGGGTTGGAGGCCCCAAGGCCGATACCCCCGGAACAGGTCCCGAGAGGAAGTCGACCCTTGGGGTCACAGGACCGTCCCATGGACAGGAGTGGGATTGCGCCCCACACATCCGGAAGGGCGGCCGGTCGCCCCTACACCCTCTGCACGCGCGGGACACGCCGTACGGAGACCCGACCCCTGAGGTCGGCCATACGGAGACCTGACCCCTGGGGGAGGGCTTTGCCCCCCTACGGCTGCACCAGCCCGGCTCCGCTCAAAACCATCACCAGCCTCCTGAAGACGTCCATATCGATTTCTTCCTGCATTTCCTCCTTCATTTTCGTCAGCCCCTGGAAGGGAGTCAGGGGATGGTCCCGGGGTCCCGGGGACGTGGCCAGGTCGTAGCGGTTGGCCACGTTCACCACCTTTACGGGCAAAGGGATGTTCGCCCCGGTCAATCCCGTTGGATAGCCCCTCCCGTCGCACTGTTCGTGATGAAACAGGATGCAGTGGATGGTGGATTGATCGAGGGGAACCGCGGAACACAGGGCCAGGCCCTTGACCGGGTGGGTCTTGAGGATTTCCCATTCGTGAGCATTGAGCCTTCCGGGCTTGTTGAGGATCTTTGCGGGGATTTGGGACTTTCCAATGTCGTGAAGCAAGGCGCCCAGCCCGATGTGGACCTTCTCCTCTTCGGGCAGGCTGTAAGTTTCCAGCATGGCGAGGGTATACAGGAAAACATTGGTGGAATGAGTGTAGACTTTTCGGTCGTGGGACATGAGGGACCCCAGGGTCTTGAACACGTTCTCCCTGCACAGAAAGCTCACGCTCGATTCGACCAACTTCACGAGCTTTCGGTGCCGATCCGAAGTCAGGGGCAGGCTCAGCTTGGCCTCGAGCGCCCGTTCCAGGACGTTCACGGCGCAGGAGTAGAAAATCCGGGACCGCACGGGCAGGGGAATGTTGTCGTCCAGGAGGATCCGGGAAAGGTTCCTTTCCACATAGTCGTCAAACTGGGGCTTATCGTCGGTGCGGATGTACACCTCTTCCACCCCGTTTTCGTACAGGATGGCTTTGTGCCGTTCGGTGACCGCCTCCCCGTCCTTGGCGTAAAGGATGTGGTGATTTCCGAATTTCAGAAAGATGGAGAAGTTGCCGTAGGCGCTGGGAAAAATCATGTAGGGGGAGACCCCGAAGAACCCCCCCGGGCTCGTTTCCTTTGGTTCCCTGTCCATCCCACACCCCTCAGGGTTCACTACAGCTTGACGTTCGAACCTAACCGGCAATCCCGATGGCCAGGATCCCCAGGAAGATGAGGACGGCACCCGCGGTTCGAACGGGCCCGAACTGCTCTCCCAACTGGAACCATCCCACCAGGGCGGCCAGCACGATGCTGATTTCCCGAATGGCGCCCACATAGCTCACCCGGGCCGAGAGACAGGCCTGGAGAACGAGCATATAGGCGCCGAAGACGAGGACCCCCACCACCACCACGCGCAGAAAGTGGGCCCGGAGCACCGCAAGGGCGGGCTTCGCCCCGTAGTGTACCACAATCACCGGGGTAATCAGGAGGCTCATGATTCCCAGGACCAGGACCGTGTAGGCCCCCGGGAACAGGTACCGCACGGCCGCGGCGTCGATGACGGAAAAAGCCGAGATGCACAAGGCCGCCGCCAGGGCCGAAACCAGGTCCTGGGACCTCGAGGTCCCTTTCCTCCGAGACCACCATCCTGCGCCTCCCACCACCAAGAGCCCCGCGATGAGGAGGACCAGGCCCCCCAAGCCTGCCGGACTGGGCCGTTCCTTGAGAAACAGGTTGGCCCAGAGGGCCAGAAGGGCGGGCGCGGCCCCCCGGGCAATGGGATAGACCAGGGAAAAATCCCCCCGCTCGTAGGCCCGGAGGAGGGCCAGGAAATAGAGGGTTTCGAGGACGGCGCTGGTGAGGGCAAAGGCCCAGATCTTGGGGGGAAACGGGATATGCCACAGGAGCACGGGCAGGTAGAGGACGGACCCGGCCACCAGGGCCCACCAGGTGAAGAGGTGTTTCTCTTCCACTCGTTTGATCATGAGGTTCCAGACCGTGTGGAGGAGAGCGGAGAGCAACACCAGCAGGAGGGAATCGAAGGACATGGCGAAGGTCCTCGGAAAGTTGAATGAAAATCATCTCTTGGATCGCTTCACAAACCGGCTCTCGAAATGTTCCTATCCCCCTAAAACCCAACGGGAATTTTTACACTAAGTCCGCGGTTTTTCCATGATTTTTTTTCGTTTGGTCAAACTGATTTTCGTTGACTCAAACCACAGAAACGTATACTCTCGGTTGCGAGTTAGAATGTTGCCCATCCTCCCAGGATGCCATATTTGCATCCTGCAGCAAGGAATGCAAGACGTGCCTGACCGGGTTTCAGCTTGAGGTGGAGGTTCCTCAGGATATCGGTTCGACGGGAATGAGACGGTTTTTGCCTTTTCCTGAACGGGATGTGAGGGGTTCGGTTTGGACGGCAAGAGGCGTCAGGCATGCATTCGAGGCTGATCGCAGGGATATTTGTTCCGTTGATACCTCCGGACCTTTGACCTCCTCGGTTCGCAGCATCCATCCAGTTCAGGAAACACCCGACCTATTGACTCAAAGGACGGCCTTCGGGCAGGGTTCGTGCCCGCGGGGACCCGGCCTTTGTGAAGCATATTGTGGGGAGCCTATTTCACATCCACGCTTTCACGAGGACACCTGGACGCGCGTTTTTTTGTGGAATGTCTGCTAGTGACCCAACTTTTAACCAGCCATCGAGGAAAGTAGAGGGAGAATGATGTCCAACCAAGCAATTGCCGTGAAGGAACCCGTACGAACAGAAGGCTATTTGGATTCTTTCCAAATGCTATCGGGAGTTGGTCTCATCATATTTATGTGGAGCCACATGCTCCTGGTAGCCAGCGTCAACCTCGGGGCGGGGGTAATGAACGCCATTGCGGATTTCCTGGAGAAATATTACCTGGCCCAAACCGGCGGTCCGGCGATTTTCGCCCTTTTTCTGGTCCATTTCGTGCTCGCGGCCCGGAAGCTTCCCTTCCGCATGAAGGAGCAGAAGGAGATCTGGGAGCACAGCAAGCGCTTCAATCACACGGATACCTGGCTGTGGATGGTCCAGGCCGGAACGGCCATGATCATCCTCATCATGGGCTCCATCCACATGTGGACCGTTCTCACGGACCTGCCCATCATGGCGGCCAAGAGCGCCCACCGGATCCAGGGGGGATGGTGGCTTCTGTTCTATTTGCTGTTGTTGCCCATGATCGAGCTGCACACCTCCATCGGTTTCTACCGCATCGGGGTCAAGTGGGGATTCATCACCCGCGCGGATCGGAAGTTCTGGAAACGCATCGAGAACCGGGTCACCTTAACCATGGTCGGCATTGGTCTGGTCACCCTGATCAACTTCTATTTCATCCAAAAAGCAATGTGAGGAGTATAAATGGATACGTTTTACACCGATCTTTTGTGTGTCGGGGCAGGCTTGGCAGGCGAGCGGGCGGCGATTGCCGCGGCTTCCCAGGGCTATGAGACCATCTGCCTGAGCCTGGTCCCGCCGAGACGCTCCCATTCGTCCGCTGCCCAGGGCGGCATGCAGGCATCTTTGGGCAATTGTATTATGGGAGCCGGGGACAATCCGGACGTCCATTTCACTGACACCGTGAAGGGTTCCGATTGGGGCTGCGACCAGGAAGTGGCCCGCCTTTTTGCCGAGACGGCTCCCATCGCCGTACGGGAAGCCGCCTTCTGGGGCGTGCCCTGGAACCGGGTGGTGGCGGGCAAGGGCACCTACTTCAAGGGTGGCAAGCAGTATGAGAAAGTCGAGCTGAAGGAAAAGGAACACCTGATTACGGCCCGAGACTTTGGCGGCACCGCCAAGTGGCGGACCTGCTACACCTCGGACGGTACCGGCCACACCCTTCTTTTCGCCATGGACAACGAAGTAGTGAAGCTGGGCGTGACGGTTCACGACCGGGTGGAAGCCATTGCCATCATCCACGACGGGGAAACCTGCATGGGCGTGGTGGCCCGCTGCCTGAAAACCGGGAAGCTTCGAGTGTACCTGGCCAAGGCCACCATTATTGCCACGGGTGGATACGGGCGCATCTACCAGGAGACGACCAATGCCGTGATCAACGACGGGAGCGGGGCCGCCATCGCCTTGAATACGGGCGTCGTCCCCATCGGCAATCCCGAAGCCGTCCAGTTTCACCCCACGGGTATCGTTCCCACCAACATCCTGGTGACCGAAGGCTGCCGAGGAGACGGAGGGACTCTCAAGGACGTCAACGGTGAACGGTTCATGGACAAGTACGAACCCGCCAAGCAGGAACTGGCGTCCCGGGACGTGGTCTCCCGCTGGATGATGCACCACATTCGTCTGGGCAAGGGCGTACCCAGCCCGTACGGACCGCATCTGTGGCTCGATATCCGCCACCTGGGTGAAAAGCACATCAAGACCAAGCTTCGCGACGTCGAGGAGATCTGCAACGAATTCTTGGGGGTGGATCCCATCACCCAGATGATCCCGGTTCGGCCCGCTCAACACTACAGCATGGGCGGCGTGCGCACCAACAAGGACGGGGCCGCTTACGGCCTCAAGGGGCTGTTCGCAGCAGGGGAAGCTGCGTGCTGGGATATGCACGGCTTCAACCGCCTGGGCGGGAACTCTCTGGCGGAGACCATCGTGGCCGGAAAGATCGTCGGGGAGAAGATCGCCGAGTTCCTCCAGGGCTACGAGGTCAACTTCCGCACCGATGTGGTTCAAGACTGCGTGAAGAAGGAACAGGAGCGCATCGACAACATCATCAAGGGGAAAGACGGGAAGGAGAACGCTTACGCCCTTCGCAACGAGATGCAGGCCATCATGTTCGAGAAGGTCGGGATCTTCCGCAACGGTAGCGACCTAAAAGCGGCGGTGGAAGGGTTGCAGAAGGTGTACGACCGCGCAAATCACGTCGGACTTCGGTCCGGCGGCGTGGGTGCCAACCCCGAACTGGCGTTCGCCCTCAAGCTCAAGGGGATGGTCCGGTTGGCCCTGTGTGTGGCCTACGGCGCCTACAAGCGGGAAGAAAGCCGCGGCGCCCACGCCCGCGAGGACTTCCCCGAGCGCAACGACCGCGACTGGCTGAAGAGGACCCTGGCCACGTGGAAGGAAGGGGACGACCTGCCCACCCTGAACTACGAAATTCCTTCCAAGGTCTGGGAGTTGCCTCCTGGAGACCGAGGTTACGGATCGGCCCCCATCATTCCTTCCGAGGACCCTGCGGTCATCGGCGGAAAGAAACCGGAAAACAAGTAGAAAAGAGAGAGGTGTTTTAATGGGAAGACCATTGAAATTCAACATTTTCAGATATAATCCGATGGATCCGGGGTCCGTTCCTCACATGGAGGTCTTTCATCTGGAGGAAACCGATGCCATGACCCTCTTCGTGGCCCTCAACCGGCTCCGCGAAGAGCAGGATCCCACCCTGATGTTCGACTTCGTCTGTCGTGCCGGCATCTGCGGGTCCTGTGCCATGATGATCAACGGAAAACCCGACCTGGCCTGCCACACCAAGACCCGGGACCTTCCCCAGGAAATCACCCTGATGCCCATGCCCGTATTCAAGCTCATCGGAGACCTTTCCGTGGATACGGGGAGCTGGTTCCGGGGCATGAACGAGAAGGTCCAGTCGTGGATTCACACCCAAAAGGTGTTTGATCCCAAGGCACAAGAAGAGCCCATGACCAACGAGCGGGCCGAGGAAATCTACGAGCTCGAACGTTGCATCGAGTGCGGCTGCTGCGTGGCGGCCTGCGGCAAGGCCAACATGAGGCCCGAATTCATGGGCGCCACCGCCTTCAACCGCGTGGCCCGGTTCATGCTGGATCCGCGAGACGAGAGATCCGACGCCGAGTACTACGAGGTGGTGGGAACCGACGACGGCATCTTTGGTTGCCTGGGCCTGCTGGGATGCGAGGACGTCTGCCCCAAGAAGATCCCCCTCCAGGATCAATTGGGAATCCTGCGAAGGAAGATGGGCTTCAGCTCCATCCAACACCTGTTCGGCAAGGTCTTTGCCAGGAAGTAACCGGCCCGGGACGGACAGCTTCCGTCCCGAGTCTTGACTCGTGCGTTACAATACATTTGGGAAGATAACCTCTTTCCTCCTCCCGAGAGAGCCGGGTTCGCCTCCTCCTTCCCGGCTCTCTTTCTTTTTTCCCGCCGATCATCTCTCGAAAAACCGGCCCACATCCTTGACCACCAGGGCGGGTTTGTTGCGATACGCATCCCATTCCACCTCGAAAATCACGTCCGCGTCCTCGAGGCTGCCCCATCGGCCGGCTGCAAAGGATGCGGCCCCCCTCCAGAAGACGCCTTCGATCCCTCCGTTCAGGACCAGTCTCAGGTGGCTGCCTTCCTTTCCGAAGGCCCGTTGAACGGCGACCCGGGTTCCCGCCGCCGCAAACAAGGGACTGGGGTTTCCCAGTCCGTGGGGCTCGAATCCCCGGAGGGCCGCCACAAGCTCCCCGGACACCAGTCCCAGGTCCAGCCTCATATCCACCCTTTTTCTGGGAACGAAGATTTCGGGGTCGCTCCTGCGGGCAACTTCCTCGAAACGGTCCGCAAAAGCGTCCAGGTTGGCCGGGTCCAGGGTCACTCCCGCCGCCGCCTTGTGCCCGCCCCAGCGCTGCAGAAGGTCCCGGCATTCCATGAGGGCCCTGTGCAGGTCGAAGCCGGGGATGCTGCGCCCGGATCCCCGGGCCACTCCGTTCTTTTCGTCGATGGACACCAGGATGGTGGGAACGTGTTTCCATTCCTGCTGTATCCGGGAGGCCGCAATCCCGACGACCCCCACAGGCCACCCCGCATCCCCCAGGACCAGAGTTTTCCTGCTCTCGTCGGCCCACCGAAGCCTCCGTCGGATTTCTTCCAGGATCTCTTC
>JARKQW010000309.1 GCA_029974695.1 Syntrophobacteraceae bacterium
GGGTTCCGCCTCCTTGATGACCAGATCGTGCCCACGAACCAGGACCTGTCGTACGACGCCAATCGCCGGCGGAGTGTCGCTGCTTTCCAGGTCCACCGTAACCGGCACCTCGGCCTCACCCAGGTTCAGGGTCGCCCGGGCTCCTTGAACGGCTGCATCGATCTGCTTCGAGACAAATGCGTCGAAGCTTTCCCTGTAGGCTTCCAGGCTCTTTGGAAGCTGCGGGTAGATCAGAAAGACCCTCAAGGCCGCCCGATGGTGGCGAGCCAGGCTGAGCGCCTGTTTGAGCCCTTGGGTCTCGTCCCCGTTTCCGGTGCAGGCGTAGAGTATGTTCTGAAATCTGTGCATGGCTCCTGCCCCTCGTCAACCGTCAGTCCCGGGTCCCGAACCCCGACCCCTTCTCCCGGCAGGGGTCGTCCCCCATGCGCCGGTTATGGGCACGCAAGGGGTCCCGGGGCATTTGGGTTTTTCCAATTCCATTTTCCGATCTGTTCCCCCCTCAGGCAAGGGCCCGGCCCCTTCGGCCGTCTTTCCCCGTCCAGGGATCTGGACGATCCGTCCATTGCCTGTTCGGTCCCCTCTTGCTGCCTCTTGGGGCCCATATTAGGGGGATTTCGAGAAGTCATCGCTTGAGACAAAGCATAACCGTAAAGCGGGTGTATGGCAAACTCCGGCGGAGATCCTGCCGGGATCGCCGAAACACGTTCGCAGGTTCAAGGGGACTTGACCCCTGCCCGTCAGTTGCACCCGGTGCGCCGCAGCTCCGCCCCCCGGGAACCCATGGGGGGTCGCTGGTTTTTTGCGCGGCGGCTGTGCGGCTACGCACGTTTCGGTCAAAGCCGGCACGCGCGTTCGGCTCTGTCCCCCCAGCCCCATCCCACGCCCCTTTCTCATCGACATACCCCCAATTCTCTTCTATACTCCCATCCCGAAAGATCCAGTTTTTGCCGGTAGTTGCCTGCACCGGGAAAGAAGCGGTTCACGAGAAATCCGGGGGAACGGCGAAAGGCCCGGTCCCGGATGGTTTCGATACTCGGATCCCGTCGCGAAGAGGCCGCTCCGATGCCTTCCCCCAGCCTCTTCCCCAAAGGGGCGACTTCAGAAACCACGGTCCGTGTGAGAACCCAGACCAAGATGGTTCTCGGGCTCATGAACCGAGGGGAACACAATCCCCCATCGGAAGCTCCGGCTGCCACTCTGTAAAAACCACCGAGCAGGATTCATCAAACCCGAAAGGGCCCGGAAGACCTTGAAGTTACCGGACTCCCGTCTGCGGTGGAACTACCAAGGCGGGTTGAGTCGACCGGGGCGACCCGTCTGTTCCCCGGGGCAAGAGTGGAGAAGAGGGGGGAAGCCCTATGGTACGGATAGAAAGCTGAGTCGTCCCAAATCATGTTTCCGGATCTGTGCAAATTTGTAGGAGGGATTGTCATGGCTAACAAACCCAATATCACACCTGAGCAACGGGAATTGATGAGCGGTAAGCACATCGGGCAAAGCACCGACTTCAAGAAGATGCCGAGAATTGACGAATGGAGAAACCTGGTCACGACCGCCCTCACGGGCCTGTCCTGCTTCCGGGAGTCCCGGAAAAAGCCGCGATTGCTCGAATCGGATCCGGGGTTCGGCAAGAGCAAATCGTCATCCTCGTCGACCCAAGGGTCCAGAAGCCTGGACGACTTCGATCTGCAAAAGTTCGCCTCCAAGAGTTTCGAAATCTCCCACCTTGAAAGCAAGATGATCGGCCCGCACCTTACCGATCCGGATCTCTTGGGCGCGGCCATTGAGCGCTATAACACCGCTTCCTTGACCCATTCCTCCAAAGACAAACTCGATAACAGCATCTTAGGGTCCCTTCTCGTGGATATCTACTCGTTGACGGGGACCTTCATGCGCCGAGTTCTGCGCGATGAGCAGAGATCGGATCGCGACTGCCAGTTTTTCGCAATTTACCGCGGCGTGCACTTTGCGGCCGCAGACGAGCTGGGCCGGATTTACGAGGTCCCCGGCGATGAGATCGACATCCTTCTCCAAAGGCAGATGATCGGATTGACCCCGCACGGCAAAGAGGTCGACGCCTTACAGAAAGGCACCAAGGCCCTCGTATATTTGACTGACGCCGAAGCCCTTGCCTACCGCATTCATATCGAAGGCGGCAAGCTCTATTACCGAGACACCGTCACCAACGCGCTCACCGCCTTCGACACCACCAAGAAAGAATGGACCAAGGCCGGAGGAAACAGTTGTCACCTGGGATGCGAGTTGAACTACGACAAAAGCAAGAAAGAAAAGCCCAAAGGCGTATCCGGTTTCTGCATGACCCTGAACCGCAGTCTCTACGCATTCCGGCACTCCTTGAAAGACCAGCCGGGAGGTGCTTTCTATCATTCCTCTTATACGGGCGGAAGCGATGTGATTTGCACCGGCTGTCTAACGGTGGTGAACGGCGTATTGACGTACCTGAACAACTTCAGCGGTCATTACCGGCCCACTCCGACCCAGTTGCAGCTCGTGGTGGACCATCTGCGTGCCTTTGGTGCGCCCCTTGCCAATGTCAAGGTTCAGTTGCTGGACCCCAACGACATTGCACATAGCCCCGTCATGTCCGCGACGGACTTCCTTAAGAATCAGGATCACAGAGAGGCACAGTTTGAGTTCGACGTGAGGGGGCGGGTGACTCCCCTTCTCACCAGGAAGCGTATCGAGGAAAAGCATCGAGAACACTTGAGAGCGGAAGCCGTCCGGACCGCCGTCGCCAACTACATCGAACGTTCTGGGAAATGGTATGCAAGGGCGAGCGAGAAATCGAAGGAAACCGCCCAAAGGCTGAGCACAGTGGTCAACGAGGAAGACCTCCTTCAAGAGGTTCGCTTCTGCCTTGGCCTGAGTCCTTTTTCTCCGTTCAAGACCCCCGCGGACAAGCGACTGAGCGACGGAGAGCTCAAGTCCCGACTGCTGGAGGCCCTGAAGCGGTAGCCTCCGCACGACGGTTACAGCACACAGAGGTCAATGCCCCGCAAACGGGTCATTTTGGTCGTAGGGCTTCAGGAGGCTGAAACCGGTGCGGGAAGACGCAGCGCCCGCGGGCGAGATCTTCGTCCCCGGCCCGCCCGACCTCGAGCTCGTCACCAACTTCCCGTGGGCCATGGAGGAAGCACCTTCCAACCGCTTTCCCGGGAACTGCCGCAACCGAGGGTAACGGGGACCCGCGTCCGGGGGTCTCGGACAGGAGAATTTTCCACGAGGTGCTCGGAGGGACCTTTTCCGGCATGGGCCCGCCGTTCGACCGGTTTCCCGAGGCGGAAGAAGAGGCCGATCTCCGGTTTTTCCTACGTAGATGCAGGGGTTGCCGCCCGGTTTGGGAGGGAGCAGCACCCCGGGCACATCCGGGATGTCGGCTTTTGTCGGCGGGACGGTCCTCACGGCCGACTGCCCTCGGGGGACCAAGGGGCCCGGCACCGTCTTCCGGTTCCCGAACCTTTTATGAGAAGGAGCACAAGGCATGAGGAAGAGTCGTAGGCGGGTGGGGAGAGGAGTCTGTCTTGCCGTCGTCGTCCTGGTTCTGTCGGCAGGGGTTGCTTCGGGGAGGATACGAACCCTGCCAATCCCCGAACTGATCGCACAATCGGATTTTATCGTCGTGGGGCGTGTGGGGGAGGTGAAGAAGACGGGCGAGGTTCCCAAGGGCGGGGGCAGAGCGGAAGAAACCCTGGAAAACACCGTCCTTCCCAAGGAGGTCCTCAAGGGTCGGTGGCCCAAGGGAAAGCCGATGCATTTCACGACCCGTCGCCTTGTCCACAAGGGCAAGCGGGTATGGCGCGAGGATGAACTCACTTTTCCGGAAACGGGATCCGGGGTCTTGGTGTTCGTGAAACGGGATCCGGAAGGAAGACTGCGAATCGTCAACGGGATCCAAGGCCTGTGGCCCATGGGGAAGGATGGGAGGCCCATGGGGATGGGATACGGCTACACCGTGGAAGGACTGAAAAGGGAGATTGCGGGTTCCCTTCCGGGGGGAGGGCTTCGCTGAAAAGGTGTCGGCAAATCCGCACAAAGGGGACGCTCCCTTCCCAGTAAGCGCAAATCTTGCATACCCATGTTGCGGGCAGGAGTCGTCTTTTTTCCAAGGACCACCGGGAAGCACTCCGGATTCTCCCGACGCTCACGGGACCTTTTCCCGGCGGAATCCTGCCGGCTGACAGGGAAAATCAAGGCACGGAAAGGAACCTTTGATCCCTATTCCGGAACTCCGGACATGGCGTTCGGACTCGGAGAGGGACAACCAGGCATCGGCAGTTCCCTAAGGCCCGCGCAAGCAACCGAAATCAGGATTTATATCCCGCCGCGGAAGAGAGGAAGATGGAAGATTCCCGGCACAGAATCGAGGCGGAAACCCTTCGCCGGACGGTAAAAGAGCTCGAGAGTGTTCTGGACAGCGTCAGCGACGCCTTCTTCTCCCTGGACGAGGACCTGGTGCTCACCTACTTCAACGCGGCGGCCCAACGAATGCTCCATCGCCAGAGTTCCGAAGTCCTGGGAAGGCATCTTTTTGACGCCTTTCCCGAAGGGCGGGGATCGATCTTCGATGAAAAGTACCGCTTGGCCGTCCGGGAGAAGATTCCCCTGGCCTTTGAAACCCATTTCGACATCGAGCCTTTTGAGGGCTGGTACGACGTGAGGGTTTTTCCCCGGGACAGAGGCATCTGCGTCTGTTTTCAGCGGATCACGGACCGCAAGCGGGCCGAAGAAACCCTGCGTGAAAGCGAGGAACGCTACCGCTCGATCTTTCACCACAGCGCCGAGGCCATCTTCCTCACGAGGCCCGACGGGACCATTCTCAACGCCAATCCAGCCGCCTGTCAAATGTTTGGGTACACCGAAGAAGAACTGATCCGGGTGGGCCGGTCCGGACTGCTTGACCCTGCGGACCCCCGGGTAGCCGGGGCCATCGAGGAACGCGCCCGCACGGGAATCTTCCAGGGAGAGTTGACCTGCATCCGCAAGGACGGTACCCGCTTCCCCGGCGAACTCACCAGCCTCATTTTTGAGGGGGGCACGGGAGGCCCCAGGACTTCCACCATCCTCCGGGATATGAGCGAGCGCAGGCAGGCCGAGGAAGATAGACAGCGCTGGGAACGACGACTGCAACAGGTGGAGAAAGCCGAGAGCCTGGGCCGGATGGCCGGAGCCGTGGCCCATCACTTCAACAACTTGCTCCAGGTGGTCATGGGAAACCTGGACCTGGCCCTCAACAACCTCCCGGAGGATCTCCGGTCTCGATCCAACGTGGTCGCCGCCATGCAGGCTTCCCGCAGGGCAGCCGAAATCGGCAGGCTCCTGTTGGTCTATCTGGGCCGGGACTCGAGGAAGATGGGACCCATCGCCTTGTGCGCAGCCTGCCGGGAAGTCCTGTCCTCCCGGGGCGCCTCCCTGCCCGGGAGCGCACGAATCCTCACGGAATTTCCCCCACAGGACCTCGTCGTTCTCGGGGATGCCCGGCAAATGGGGCAGGTTTTCACCCATTTGTTGACGAATGCCGCGGAATCCCTGGATCGGCAGTCGGGGGAGGTGACGGTGCGGATCCTGGAAGTGCCGTCCGCAGAGGTGGCGGCATCCCGGTTTTTCCCCCCGGACTGGACGCCGAGAGACGAGAATTACGCCTGTATCGAGGTTTCCGATACCGGCTGCGGCATGGACTCGTCGGCCATGGTGCGGGTCTTTGATCCCTTCTACACCACCAAGTTCACCGGCCGGGGCCTGGGGCTGGCCGTAGTGGCCGGGATCGTGCGAACCCATGAAGGAGCGGTCACGGTGGAGAGCAAGCCCGGTCGGGGCGCCGTGTTTCGAGTATACCTGCCCGTCATGAGGTAGGCGTCGGCGCCATGGGTGGAACGGACCCGGAGCCGTTTTCGAAAGAGCGGATTTTCCGTCCTTCGTCAGGGAAATTCTTCCGATCCACGACCGGTTCCCCCGGGATTTTGCGGCAAGACGGCTGGTGCTCCGGGCCGGAGGACCAACACAAGGGACCGGAGTCGACCTTCCCGGGGAGACGTTTCCCGAAACGGGGGAGGTTGGCGTGCAATTGTCCCGAGAAAGAGGACCATGACCAAGAGAAGCATGAGGATCATCCTGTATGTGGCGATCGCGTCCCTCCTTCCGGGTTTCCCGGGATGGACGCAGGGATCCTGGGGAGGAAAGGATACGTTGCCGGTCAAGGAAGCCCGGGAGGAAGACCTCCCCGGGAGGTATTCCGGCAAGAAGGTATTGTGGGTCGATTCCTACCATTCCGGCTATGAATGGAGCGACGGAATCCAGAAAGGCATCCTCGACGTCCTGGACAAGACGGGAGTGGATCTCAGGATCTTTCGAATGGACACCAAGAACAACGATTCCGTCGGTTTCGGGGAAGAAGCGGGCGTCAAAGCCAGGGCCGTCGTGGAGGAATACAAACCGGACGTGGTCATCGCCACCGACGACAACGCCCAGAATTACCTCGTGGTGCCGTATCTTCGAGATTCGGAGCTTCCCGTGGTGTTTGCCGGCGTGAACATGGATGCGTCCATGTATGGATATCCGTGCGGAAATGTGACGGGAATGATCGAGGTGGAACTGGTCGAGGAAATGTTACGTCACATGAAACAATACGCCTCGGGCGATCGCGTGGGGTACCTGAGCGGGAACACCCAGACCGAAAGGAAACAAAGCCGGATCTGGAACGAGAAGTTTCTTGACGGGAAGATGAAAACCTACTTCGCCGAAGAGTTCCAGGAGTTCAAGGACCAGTTCCTCCGGGCACAGCAGGAAGTGGACATGCTCTTCCTGGTCAATTATGCCGGGATTCGGGACTGGGACCCCATTGCTGCGGAAAAGTTTCTCGCCGGGAACACCCGCGTTCCCACCGCCGCACCCCTCCAATACATGGATCGATTCGTGGTGTTCGTCCTGGGCAAGTATCCGGAAGAGCAGGGTGAGTACGCCGCCCAAACCGCCCTCAAGATCCTGGGCGGGGCGAAACCTTCGGATTTTCCCCTGACCGCCAACCGCAGGGCCAAGCTGACCGTCAACCTCAAGATGGCCCAGGCCGCGGGCATTGTCCTGCCCTTGTCGGTGCTCAAGATTGCCCACGTTTTGGGCAAGGAGGCCTATGCCGAAGGCGACCCCGTCCCGGAAGTTTCCGAGCCCGGCCGTTACCGGGGAAAAAGGATCCTGTGGGTGGATTCCTACCACGGGGAATACCCATGGAGTGAAGGCATCGGCCGAGGGATCCGGCAGGTGCTGGTGGACAGCGGGGTGGAACTCCACACTCTGCACATGGACACCAAGCGCCATGATTCGGTCGAGTTCGGAAAGGAAGCGGGCCGGAGAGCCCGGGCCGCAGTGGAAGAGTTCAAACCCGATGTGGTGATCGCCACGGACGACAACGCCCAAAAATACCTGGTGGTGCCCTACTTGAAGGACACCGATCTGCCCGTGGTCTTCAGCGGGGTGAACTGGGACGCCTCCATGTACGGGTATCCCTGCAAGAATGTGACGGGAATGGTCGAGGTGGACCCCATGGACGAAATGATGACCCTGTTCAAAGGGCACGCAAAAGGGGGACGCATCGGCTACCTCAGCGGGGACGTGGAAACCGAGAGAAAGATCGTCGACTACTACAACAAGACCTTTTTCAACGGACGGATGAAGGTGTACCTGGTGAAGACCTTCCAGGATTTTCAGAGGGAATTCCTCCGGGCCCAAAGCGAAACGGACATGCTCTTCTTTTTCAATTACACGGGGATCGAGCCCTGGGACCCTGTTGCCGCCGAGGAATTCCTGGCTCGAAACACAAGGATTCCCACCGGCTCCCCCAATCCCTTCATGGCTCCCTTCGTCATGTTCGTTGCGGCGAAATTGCCCGAAGAGCAGGGAAGCTATGCGGCTCAAACCGCGCTGAAGATCCTGGACGGGACCCCACCTGCAGATATTCCCGTCACGGTCAACAAGCAGAGCAAAGTGACGGTCAATCTCAAGATGGCCAAGGCAGCGGGCATGGTGCTCCCCATCTCGACCCTCAGGAACGTCGTCGTCATCGGCCAGGAAGCGCTGGACTGAAAATGACCCTTGCCCACGGGAAGGGACAACGAGAGTCAAGGAGCGGGAGAAGCCCCGTATGAAGCTCAAGTACAAAATCAATTTCGTCTCCCTGGGCATCTTGACGGCCGTCACCTGTGCCGTCGCACTCGTGGGCATCCTCACCATCAACCAGGTGGTGATCGATCTCAACCGGAAGCTCATGTCCATGGAAGTGCACAACCTGATCGCCACCATCCGCTCGGCCCACCAGGTGCTCAAAGAGGCCGGAGTCGCCCACGTGGAAAGCTACGTGCGAAAGGCCCAGGAAGACCTGATCGCCGAATTTCGCAACTACCGGTTCGGCTCGACGGGAAAGCTCGCCATTGCCGACCGCCGGACCGCAACCCTGCTCCTGGACCCCCTGGAGGGGAACAAGGGGATAGGACCCTCACCCCTCCACCGGATGATCCGCGAAGGCAGAGGTTCAATGGAACGTCTCGGGGGCGAGGATGCGCGCTTCTATTGCTTCGATACCTACCCCGACTGGAGCTGGACCGTGATCCTTTCGGTGACTTCCGAGGAAGTCCTCGAGGCACGAACCAAGTTCCTGGAAAGTGCGGGAATCATTCTGCTGCCGGGACTGATCCTGGGAAGCCTGCTCTTCCTGTGGTTCACGGACAGGCTGGTGAAACCCATCCACCAACTGGCAACCGCCGCGGCCTCGGTCAGTCGCGGCGAATGGGATGTTCCCCTACCCAATCCCCGGGGGGAAGATGAAATCTCACAGCTCGCCGCCGCTTTCCGGGAAATGTCCGCCAAGCTCTCGGCCACCTACCGGAATCTCCAGGAAAACCTCAACAAGGTCGAGCGCTCCCAGGAAGCCCTGGCCGCGGAAAAGGAACTCCTTGCCGTGACCCTGCGCAGCATCGCCGACGGGGTGATCACTACGGACGTGAACGGCAAGGTCGCCCTCATGAACAAGGTGGCCGAAGCCATGACCGGCTGGTCCCAGGAAGAAGGGGTGGGAAGGTCCCTCGGGGAAGTCTTCGAAATCCTCGACGAAAGCACCGGTGAGCGTTGGGAGCATCCCGTCGAGGAGGTCATCAGGAAGGGGGAGATCATCGACCAGCCGGATCATACCGTCCTGGTGGCCCGCAACGGCAGGAAAGGCATGGTTGCCCTCAGCGGAGCCCCCATCCTGGACCAGGGAGGCGAGATCCTCGGAATGGTCCTGGTGTTTCGCGACATCACGGAAAAGACAAGAATGGAAGAGGAATTCTTCAAGGCCCAGAAGCTCGAATCCGTCGGGCTGCTGGCGGGGGGCATCGCCCATGACTTCAACAATATCTTGACGGCGATCATGGGCAATATCTCCCTGGCCATGATGGATGCCAAGCCGGATGCGAAGATTTCCCGCAGGCTCGAGGAAACCCTCAAGGCCTCCCTGCGGGCCAAGGACCTCACCCAGCAGCTGCTCACCTTCTCCAAGGGCGGCACTCCCATCAAGCAGATCCATTCCATATCCGAGCTGATCCGGTCCTCCACCCTGTTTGCCCTAACCGGCTCCAATGTCCGGTGCGAATTCCGCATAGCCCCGGACCTTTGGCCCGCCGAGGTCGATGAAGGCCAAATCGGGCAGGTCATTCACAACCTGGTGCTCAACGCCGATCAGGCCATGCCCGAGGGAGGGCTCATCAAGGTGCGGGCGGAAAACCTGGCGGTGAGCTCAACCCACGGACTGCCGCTGGAACCGGGAAACTACGTGAAAATCTCCATTCGGGATGAGGGGACCGGAATCTCCAGGGAATATCTTCCCAAGATCTTCGATCCCTATTTCACCACCAAGCAGCGGGGAAACGGCCTGGGACTCGCCGTGGTTCACTCCATCGTCGCCAAACACGGCGGCCTCATCACCGTGGAATCGGAACTGGGTTCCGGCACCACCTTTCACATCTACCTCGGGGCCTCGGACCGGGAAATTGCCGAGGAAGGCCACCCACAGCGCCAATTGCCCACGGGCCGGGGCAAAATCCTCCTGATGGACGATGAAGAGATCGTGGGAGAAGTGGTCGGCGAAATGCTGGGGCAGCTGGGCTACCGGGTTGTCCTGGCCCGCAACGGGGAAGAAGCCCTGAAACGGTACCGAGAATCCCTGTCCTCGGGGGAGCTCTTCGATGCCGTGATCCTGGACCTCACGATTCCCGGGGGAATGGGAGGCAAGGAAACCGTAGTGCGGCTTCTCGAAATGGACCCCGAGGTTCGGGCCGTCGTATCCAGCGGCTATTCCAACGATCCCATCATGGGAGACTTTGCGAATTATGGATTTTCCGGCGTGATCTCGAAACCGTACCGCCTCCAGGAACTGGCCCGGGTATTGAACGACGTGACCACGGCACGGACAACCTGAACGCTGGGTACGGCGTTTTACGACTTTGGCGACGGATTCGCTCGTTTACCGAGGTTTTTCGTCCATCCAACCGGGACCCGAAGCCGGTTCCAAAATCCTTTCCGGTCCCCCCTGACTCCGGGGCTCACGGTTTCGGGGTCTTCTGTAGCACCACATCCACCAACTCCGGGATCTCGTCCACAAGAATCACGGAAATTCCGTTCTTCACGTCCTCTTCGAGATTGTCCACATCCAAGCGGTTGCGCCGGGGAAAAACCACCACCTTGATTCCGGCCCGTTGAGCGGCGAGAACCTTCTCCCGGATTCCCGCCACGGGCAGAATGCGGCCTCGAAGGGTGATTTCCCCGGACAGAGCCGCATCCCGGCGGGCGGGCCTTCCCGTAAGCAAGGACGCCAATGCCAAAACGATGGTTATGCCGGCCGAGGGTCCGTCCTTGGGAACGGCGCCTGCGGGAATGTGAATATGGACATCGTGGCCCCTGAAGAATTCGGGATCGACGCAAAGCTCCCGGGCATGGCTGCGAATATAGCTCAGGGCCGTTTGAGCAGATTCCCTGAGCACGCTTCCCAGGGACCCCGTGAGGATGAGCTGCCCGCTGCCCTTCATGAGGCCCGCTTCCACCGAAATGATCTCGCCTCCCAGCTCGCTCCACACCAATCCCGTCGTCACTCCCAGCCGAAACCCCTCTTCGGCGATTTCATGGCGGTATCGGGGAGGACCCAGGAGTTTTTCCACCAGGGTTTCATCCACTTCCAAGGGAGCCGGGGTTTCCCGGTCTAAGAGAATTACTCGGGCGAGCTTCCGGCAGATGGTGGCCATTTCCCGTTCGAGGTTTCTCAACCCCGCCTCGAGGGTGTAGTCCCGGATGACCTTGCCGACGGCTCCCGCGGCAAATTCCACGCCCCGGTCCGTGAGCCCGTGCTCCCTCATCTGACGAGGGATCAGGTACCGGCGGGCGATTTCTTTCTTCTCTCTCTCCGTGTACCCATGGAACGGGATGATTTCGAGCCGGTCCACCAGGGCCTCAGGCAGCCCCTCCACCAGGTTGGCCGTGGCGATGAACAGGACCGCCGACAAATCGAAGGGAACATCCAGGTAGTGATCCATGAAACGGCCGTTCTGCTCGGGGTCCAGGATTTCGAGCAGGACCGACGAGGGGTCTCCCCGGAAGTCCCGGCCCATCTTGTCGATTTCATCGAGCATGAAAACCGGGTTCTTGACCCCCACCCGTTTCATTTCGTTGAGGACCCGGCCGGCCATGGCCCCGACGTAGGTCCTCCGATGCCCGCGCAACTCCGCCTCGTCCCGGACTCCGGCAAGGGAAAAGCGGATGAACTTCCGTTGAAGGGCTTCGGCGATGGAACGACCGATGGAGGTCTTCCCGGTTCCCGGAGGACCGGAAAAACAAAGGACGGGGCTGCGGGTCACCTGGAAAAACCGCTTCTTCTCCCGGATCTGCCGCACGGTGGAGCGCAGCTCGTTCAAATCGATGGGCTTGGGCAGATAGTGCACGGCCCCTTTCTTCAACGCATCCACCGCCGAGCTCACGGTGGCGTACCCCGTGATCATCACGATCTCCGTGCCGGGCGCCACGTGCTTGACGGATTCCAAGAGCTGCATGCCGTCCATCTTTTCCATCTTGAGATCGGTCAGGATCAGCTCGAATTCCCTCTTTCCGACCATTTCCAGGGCCTCAACCCCATTGGCCGCCGTGCTCACCCGGTAGCCCTCTTTCCGGAGAACATATTCCAGGTTCGTCCGGGCAATGGACTCGTCGTCCACCACCAGAATGTGAAAGTCCCGGAGACTGCAAAGAGCCCGAACGGCAAGATACTCGAGAATCCGCTCCTTCACGTGCCTCAAGCCGTAATGCTGCGCTTCCAGGATCCTCTCCCCCCGCCCGAGATCCAGGTTGTCTTCGGTAAAACGATTCCAGGGAAGGGCCAGGAGAAATTCCAGGTAGTTCACCCCGATGGTGTACTCGGGAGTGGAAGAATCCGTCCTGCGAATGCGCTCGAGCTCCTTGGCGGCCACACCACCCACGGCTTCCGGAAGCCGAGCCCTCTCCAAAGCCTCTCGCAACTCCTGGAGATCCCGGCTCGCGTCCTCGGTCTCCTCCTCCTGTCCCCGCAGTTTTCGGAAAAACGTCATGCCTCCATCCTTTCCCGGCGTTGCACCCTGCAACAGTCCGTGCTTTTTGGCGCAATACCTTCAAAAGACCAAAAATCTCGGCCCCCTATCCCTCCCGGCTCTTTTTGCTGTTGCGGAATGCAACAAACAACGAGACCGCGGAAACCGAGGGTCTTTCGACAATAGGTAGCGTGATTTCCTCTAGTTAGCCAACAAATTCTCCCATGGCATGCTCGTTGATAGTACGGCAAGGTCAATGCCAACCATTGGGCATGCGGCACACGGATAGGAGGTGAAACCATGACGAAAGACGATCCCACAAACCAATCGGCGGGCAAGGGCAGCACGGAGCGTCGAAAGATTCTGGTGGTTGGAACGGGAGACGCCTTTTCCGAGGAAACCGTGAGCTATGCCGTCCACCTGGCGGAACGCCTGGACTACGACCTGGTGGCCCTCAGCGTGGATGAGTCGGGAAGGCGCGGATATCCGGACCGGTGGGCGGCCAAGGCGGCGGGAACGCTCAAGCGGAGGGCCGCCCAAAAGGGAATCCGGTGCGAACACGCGGTCAAGGCGGGAGACCCGGGCTGGGCGGTGGATGAGCTCCAACACGAGATCCGGCGCATCGAATTCGTGGTGACGGATCTGGGAGTGAACCGGGAAGAAGTGGCTAGGGAAGTGGGGATTCCCATGTTCAGCGTGATTTCAGGTTCAATGGATTCCAAAGGAGGTACCGACATGACCAAGGAGCAGGGAGTACCAAGGAAGAGACCCGTGGCCCGCACCCTCGCCTACGGGTTACTCACGGCGGCTATGTACGGAGCCGTCTTCTGGAATGCGGATGCCGTCATGGGAACTTTTACCCGGGGCGGTTGGTACGCAGCGTTTCCCGTGGGGACGGTCTTCCTCTTTTCCTTCGCCCACGGGGCTTTTGCCGCCAATCTTTGGTCCCTGTTGGGCATCGAGGCGAGAAAGAAACCGGTCTTGAGGGAGACCGAGCCCAAAGCGGCCCGGAAGAAGAGTGCTCAGAAAAGGCCCCGGGCTTATGCGTACGTCAATCCCTTTCACCGGATCGACAAGGCCTAGGACGGGCGATCCATGGGTATCCGGCAATTGATACTTCACACGCAGGAGAAGAGAAAGAATGGTTCCGGTCAATGAAGCAATCCAGTTTATCCATTTGGACCCGCTGTCCGTCGGGTTTCTTTTCCTGGTAGGTCTTATCGGAGGGCTCGTGAGCGGGTTCATCGGATCGGGAGGGGCTTTCGTCCTGACCCCGGGAATGATGAGCCTGGGCGTTCCGGGGACCATCGCGGTGGCCAGCAACATGTGCCATAAGTTTCCCAAGGCTTTGGTGGGGGCCTGCAAGCGTTTCAAATACGGCCAGGTGGATATCAAGCTGGGGCTGGTGCTGGCCGCATCGGCGGGAGTCGGCGTCCAGGCGGGAATCCGGATTCAGCACTTCATCCTGGACCGTTGGGGACCGGCAGGCTCGGACCTTTACGTGAGCCTGTCTTTCGTGAGCATTCTCCTGGTGGTCGGAGGCTATGTTTCCCGGGATGCCTGGAAGACGTGGAAATCCGGGGGGAAAGAGCAGGTCTCGGCCCTGGCTTTGAAGCTCCAAAAGATTCACCTTCCCCCCATGATTCATTTCAAGACCGCCAACGTGCGAATCTCGTTGTGGTTTACGGTTCCCGTGGGGTTTGCCACGGGCGTTCTTGCCGCCACCATCGCCGTGGGCGGGTTCGTGGGAGTCCCGGGCATGATCTACGCCATGGGGGTTTCAAGCCTCGTTTCCACCGCCACCGAACTGGTCATCGCTTTCGTCATGGGCCTGGCCGGGACGATGAACTGGGCCGCCCACGGCATGGTGGACATCCGGCTGACGTTGATCATCCTGGCGGGGTCCATTCTCGGGGTCCAACTGGGGGCCATTGGAACCACGTATGTCAAAGAACACACCATCAAGACCGTGATGGCGACCATCATGCTCATTGTGGCATTCAGCCGGGCCCTTGCGGTTCCCATCTACCTCCACCGGCTGGGGTTGGTTTCCCTGGATTCCGGGATCCTCGGCGTGCTCGATCGAGCGAGCTTCGTCACCATGTGCCTGGCGCTGGGAACCGGGGCCGTCATCATCGTGGGCAGCATGATCCTGGGCTGGAAATCGGCCCACACCACTCTGGAACCCGGATATGCGGAGGCATAGCAAGGCTCGGGGGACCCTGCCGCATGGGTTCTTGCCCCGGCCTCATTCCATCCGGTAGCGTTTCAACTTGCGCCACAGGGAGACCCGGTCGATGCCGAGCACTTCGGCTGCCCGGGTCTTGTTGTCTTTCACCTCCCGGAGAATCCAGGCGATGTATTCCCTTTCGTTTTCCTCCAGCGAAAGGTACCCCCGCCGGGGTCCGTGAACCCGAAGGCCCGGCCTGCGGAGATCCGACGGAAGGTGCTCCACCTCGATGGTAGTTCCCCGTGCCAGGGTAACCGCCCGTTCCAGGATGTTTTCCAACTCCCGAACGTTGCCGGGAAACTCGTAGGAGAGAAGAATTTCCGTCACCCGGTCGGACATGGCTTCGATCTTTTTGCCCTGGGCCCGGGAGATCTTTTCCAGGAAGTGGAAGCTCAAGAGAAGGATGTCGTCTTTTCGGTCCGCCAGGCGCGGCACATGCAGGGTGATGACGTTGATGCGGTAGAAGAGGTCCCGGCGAAACGAGCCCATCTCGACCTCGTGTTTGAGATCCTTGTTGGTGGCCGCCAGGACCCGGATGTCCACGGGGATTTCCTCCGTTCCGCCCACCCGCAGGAACTTTCTTTCCTGCAAAACCCGCAACAGCTTGACCTGCATGGGGGGGGGCATGTCCCCGATTTCGTCCAGGAGCACCGTCCCCCCTTCGGCAGCTTCCAGCAGTCCTTTCTTGACTCCCCGGGCCCCCGTGAAGGCCTCGCGCTCGTGTCCGAAAAGCTCGTTGGCGAGAAGCTCTTCGTTGAACGCCCCGCAGTTGACGGCCAGGAAACGGTTGTCCCGCCGGGGGCTGAGCCGGTGAATCATCCTTGCCGCCAGTTCCTTGCCGGTGCCGGTCTCCCCAAGGATGAGGACGTTGCAGTCCGTGGGAGCGACCTGTTCGATGGTTCTCTTGAGAGCCTCCATCTCGGCGCTCTTGCCGATGAGCAGGGAAGATTCCCCCAGGTCCCGAATTTGCCGCCTCAAGGCCGTGACTTCCTGCCGGAGGGACCTTTTCTCCAGAGCCTTTCGCACCAGGGCTCGAACCTCTTCGATCTTGTAGGGCTTGGGAAGGTAGTGGTAGGCGCCTTTTTGCATGGCTTCGACGGCGGAGTTTACGGTGGCGTACCCCGTGATGACGATGACTTCCGTGTCGGGGTAAAGCTCCCGGGCCCGTTCGAGGACCTGCATTCCGTCCACCGGCTGCATGCAAAGATCGGTCATGACGAGATCGAACTCCTCCCGTTCGAGCTCCCGGATGGCCGACTCGCCGTTTTCCACGCAAGTAGTGTCGAACCCTTCCTTTCGGAGCACGTGCTCGAGATTTTCCCTCGCAATGCGCTCATCATCCGCAATCAAGATGCGCGGTCCTCTCACTTCCCTACCCTCTCCTTCAGCATACGGTTTCGGCGGGCAGCCGGATAATGAACCGGCTTCCGTCCCCCGGTTTGCTTTCCACGGAAATGGTTCCCCCGTGCTTCTGAATGATCCCGTAGACCACGGAAAGTCCCAAACCCGTCCCCACCCCCACTTCCTTGGTGGTGAAGAAGGGATCGAAGATCCTGCCGAGGAGGCCCTCGGGGATACCCTTTCCGGTGTCCGCCACGGAGATCAGGACCGCGCCTTCCTCGGTCACCCGGCCCGCGGTAATCCGGATCTGCCCGGGTGGTTCCATAGCCTGGATCGCATTTTCGATCAGGTTCAAAAACACCTGCTGCATTCGCTGGGCATCCAGGCTCAGGCTAAGATCCGGGGGAATGTCCGCCACCACCTCGATGCGGGGAGGAATCTGGCTGGATATGAGGCCGATGGAACGCTCGACGACCTCCGGCAAGGACGTGGGCGCAAGGCAGAACTCTCTCATCCGGGAAAACTCGAGGAGCCCTCGAACGATATCCCGGGCACGGTGAACCTCCTGTTCGATGTTGCCCAGCATCCTCCGCATCAGTTCCGAATCCGGGTGATTCAGCTCCTCCAGGAGGATCTGGCAGGAGGTCGAGATGTTGTTTAACGGGTTGTTCAACTGGTGGGCGATCCCGGAGGTGAGGGTCCCCAGGGAAGAGAGCTTCTTGGCCTGTACCAGTTGGTCCTGGTGCTTCTCGAGCTCGACGACCATCCGGTTGAACGCCTGCACCACCTGCTGGGTCTCGTCCGGGGTTTCCGGAACCGGCAGCGGGCTGAACTCCCCCCGGGCAATGCGATGGGTCGTATTCTCGATGGTGCGCAAAGGCCGGATGATCTTGTGGGCCACCACGGGAATCAAGAAAACGCCCAGGAGCGCGGACATGGCCAGGGAAGCGAGCAACTGGGTCTTGAGGGTCTGTATGATCTTGAGAATCCTCCTTCGTTCGAACCGCACCATCTCCTGGGAAAGGTCCACGAGGCTCTTGCCGTGCTCCCGCAATTGCTCTTCCCAGCGGGGATCCGGCTTCGTTTTGTCCCCTTCGGCCCATTGGACGGTTCGCTGCATCAGGGCGCCGTAGCCCCACAGCTCCTGCTCCAGGCGGATCAGCAAAGGACCTGCCTGAAACTCCCGGGCCTCGGGCGTCATCTTCTTCAGCACCTCCTTGCCTTGGAGGACGTAGCGGCGGTTCTCCTCCACGTCTTCCCGGGAACCGTACAAGAGGTAGTTCTTCTCGTACCGGCGCATCTCGAGAATGATGTTGCTCAGGTCGTCCGCCACCTCGACGAAGTGCTGTTTTCGTTCGATTTCACGCAGGTACCGGTAGGAAAGGGTCCCGATGGAAATGACCACCAGAAGAATGACCGTCAACCCCACCATGACCTTCTGACGGATGTTCAACGGAAAAGGCATGGACCAACGCATGGAATTTTCCTCACACCTCTCTCTTGCCCGGGGGTTCATCGAGGACGGTGGATTTTACCCCAATATTGCCCCGTTGTGCCAGAACAAGGGTCCAACCCGGGGCTGAGTCCCCGGGGAATGCCCCCTCGACGAGCCACTGATTTCCCGCTCCGGGGCCTTTTCTGCTATGATGGTCGGGCACTTTGATTCGAGCCGGTCCTTCGCACCACACGGCTCGCCACCCATGGCCCGGCGTTCAGCAGGAGGAATACGATGACGGAAACGGAGTTTGATTTCACCATAGCCAGGCTGGGAGAATGCCGCATCCCCTCTCCCATGTCCTGCGCCCATTTTGTCCCTGAAGACGACCGGGTGCTCTATCACCGCGATCCCCGGACCGTCATGAAGTTCCTCGAGGGCGGCAAGGTCCCGCCTTCCTTCGAAAAAGCGGGGCCCCGAGAGAAAATCTACTTCGATCCCACCAAGCTCAAGTGCGGCATTGTCACGTGCGGAGGCTTGTGTCCGGGTCTGAACGACGTGATTCGATCCGTGGTGATGAGCCTCTTCCACCACTACGGGGTTCGGAACCTCTTCGGTTTTCTCTACGGCTACGAGGGACTTTCCCCCCGCTTCCGGCATGCTCCCCTGGAACTGACCCCCCAATCGGTTTCCCGGATTCACGAACAGGGGGGAACGATTTTGGGGTCGTCCCGGGGACCCCAGGACGTTTCCGAAATGGTGGACACCCTGGAACGAATGAACGTGGGAATCCTCTTCACCCTGGGCGGGGACGGAACCCTGCGGGGAGCCCAGGCCATCTCCCGGGAGATCGCCGAGCGGAGGCTCAAAATCTCCGTGATCGGGGTCCCCAAGACCATCGATAACGACATTTCCTTTGTCCAGCGGTCCTTTGGCTTCGAGACGGCGGTGAGCGAAGCCGGGGACGCCATCCTCTCCGCCCACACCGAGGCCACCGGGGCCCGAAACGGGGTGGGCTTGGTGAAGCTCATGGGTCGGGAATCGGGTTTCATCCCCGCTTTTGCCGCCCTTGCCTACAACGATGAGAACTACTGCCTCGTTCCCGAGATTCCCTTCACCCTGGAAGGCTTTCTCCAAAACCTCGAGGAACGGTTGGAGCGCAAAGGCCACGCCGTCATCCTGGTGGGAGAGGGCGCAGGCCAGGACCTCCTGCAGGGGACTCAGGCCCGGGACGCTTCCGGAAACGTCCGGCTGGGAGACATCGGCGCCTTCCTGCGAGATCGCATCAACGCCCATTTCAAGGAACGGGGCAAAGAAGTGAATCTCAAGTACATCGATCCCAGCTACACCATTCGGAGCGTTGCGGCCAACGCACACGATTCGGCCTACTGCCTGCTCCTGGGCCAGAACGCGGTCCATGCGGGGATGGCGGGCCTCACCAACATGGTGGTGGGGGACTGGGGAGGGGAGTTCACCCATGTGCCGATCCCCATGGCCGTTTCCAGCCGAAAGAAGCTCGATCCCCAGGGCTGGGTGTGGAGTACGGTGCTGGCATCCACCGGGCAGCCCGCCGTTATGTGAACGATCCGTGCGACCGGGGGTCCGTCCGCCCGGGGGAGAGCGCGACCCACGCGGTTCCGTGACGACGGTTTCGTGTTTTCGGAGCAGCCCGATATGACAACCCATTCCATCTCCGCGAAGGCAATCAACCCGGCAGTGGGGGCAGGGTTGCCGGTCGCGCTCTCCCTGGCGGCCTCGCCCTATCTTCTGTTTCACAGCCTGGTCGAGCTGTTTTCCATCGTCATTGCCTTCGGCATGTTTGCCCGGGCCTGGAATTCCCGGCGTTTCTTCGACAACAATTGCCTCCTTTTCCTCGGCATTGCCTACCCGTTCGTGGGGGCCCTGGACCTCGTCCATACCCTCGCCTACAAGGGAATGGGGGTCTTTCCCCGGACGGACACCAACCTGCCGACTCAACGGTGGGTCGCCGCTCGTTTCACCGAGAGCGTCTCCTTGCTGCCGGCCCCGCTCTTCTTCCGACGAAAGATCGACGTCTCCCCGCTTCTGATGGGGCACACCCTCGCCTGTTCCCTGTTGCTCCCGGGAATCCTCCACTGGGAGGTCTTTCCCGCCTGTTTCGCGGAAGGAAGCGGATTGACCGTGTTCAAAAAGGCAAGCGAATACGGGATTTGCCTGATTTTCCCGGCCTCCGTTTTTCTGGGCGCTCGGCATCGAGACCGGTTCGACGAGGGGGTGTTCCGCCTGGTGGTGTGGTCCATCGGCCTGACCATCGCCTCCGAGCCGGCCTTCACCTTCTACATCCACGTCCACGGTTTCTCCAACTGGGTCGGACACATCCTCAAGATCGCATCCTTTTCCCTCTTGTACAAAGCCGTCATCGAAACGGGGCTGGCCAGACCCTACGACCTCCTGTTTCGAGAGCTGAAGAAGAGCGAGGAGGTGCTCCGGGAAAGCCCGGCGCGGTATCGCGGTCTTTTCAATTCCATGACCGACGGATTCGTCTACGGCGAGATCCTGTGTGGTGCCGACGGTCGGCCCTGTGACTGTCGTGCCCTGGAGGTCAACCCCAGCTTCGAAAAACACACGGGTCTCAAGGCCGAGGAGGTCGTGGGGCGAACCCTCAGCGAGGTCCTCCCGGACACGGAGCCGTTTTGGATCGAGCCATGCAGCCGGGCGGGGACGGGTGGAGGTCTCCCTGGACCGCCTGGACCAAACCGTCTCCATGGTCATCCGGGACCACGGGATCGGGTTCGATATCCCGGCGGCCCTTGCCGGCAGCATCGAGAAGAAAGGGCTGGGACTGACCGGCATGCGGGAGCGCGTGAAGCTTTCGGGAGGCTCCTTTTCCAAGGAATCCCGGGTGGGAGAAGGGACCACCATCCGTATCTCGTAGCCCTGGGAGGAGCCCGACCTCGAAAACCCGCACATCCAAGACCACAAGGAGCCGGACGAGGGCAATTTCTCCTGAGGGCGAGCCGCGGCTTCCGAGGAGGACGGGAACCATGAAGAGGCTTTTGCGGGACGCAGCCCGGCAGGGCGCGGTGTTGGGGATTCTTCTGTTCTGCCTGGCCGGGGGAGGCTTGATCCGGACCTCCGGGGCGCAACCCATGGAGAAAGAAACCCTGGTGATCGGAATGGAGCTCTCCTACCCGCCCTTCGAAATGACGGACGAGAAAGGAAACCCGGCGGGAATCAGCGTGGAACTGGCTTACGCCCTGGCAAAGGCCCTGGGCAAGAAGATCGTCGTTGAAAACATCGCCTTCGACGGGCTCATCCCAGCGCTCAAGACCGGCAAGATCGACCTGATCCTGTCTTCCATGACGGCCACCGAGGAGCGGATGCAGTCCATCGACTTCTCGGACCCTTATCTCAAGACCGGCCTCTGCCTGCTGGTGCGCCGGGATTCCCCCGTGCAATCCGTCGCCGATCTGGATGGGCCGGGAAGAGTCGTTGCCGTCAAGAAGGGAACCACCGGCCATGCGTATGCCGCCGGGAACCTGCCCCGGGCCAAGGTCCTGGTACTGGACAAGGAAGCCGCGGCCGTCCTCGAGGTGATCCAGGGTAAGGCCGATGCTTTCATCTACGATCAAATGTCCGTATACAGGCACTGGCAGAGGAATCGGAATGCGACGCGGGCGATCTTGACCCCCTTCCGGCAGGAATCCTGGGCCATCGGCCTTCGCAAGGGCAACGAGGAACTCAAGGCGCAGATCAACCGGTTTCTCAGGGAGTTTCGGGCCAAGGGAGGCTTTGACGACCTGGGGGACCGCTTCCTGAGGGAACCCAAGGAAGAGTTCAAACGACAGGGAATTCCATTCTATTTTTGACCCCCATGGCCGCCCCATGAAGACCCTTCTTCTTTCCTTGTTTTTCACCCGGCCGACCCGATGGGGGGAGACGATCCCCCCATCGGCCCGGATCGCCAGTGGTTCGGCCGTCTTCCTCAGTCTTGCCCTGCTTTTCTATTTTGCCTTCAGCAGGCTCGAGTACGGTTGGGGCTGGAGCGCCGTTTTCGCCTACCGGGAAAAGTTTCTCCGGGGCTGGCTCACGACCGTCGCGATCTCGACGGCCGCCCTCGTTTTGAGCCTCGCGGTAGGGCTGGCCGCAGCCCTGGCCCGCCGGTCCGGATTCTTGCCCGCAAGGTACCTGGCCAGGCTCTTTACGGAAACCCTTCGAGGGACTCCCCTGCTTGTCCAGATCCTGGTCTTTTTCTACGTGGTGGCGGACGCTTTCGGCGTGGGCAATCGCTACGTGGTGGGGACTCTCACCCTGTCACTCTTCGCCGGGGCTTACATCGGCGAGATCCTTCGCGCGGGCATCGAGAACGTGAGCGAATCCCAGTGGGACTCGGCCCGGGCCGTCGGACTCACCCCGAGTCAGATCTATCGCTACATCGTCTTCCCCCAGGTGGTGCGCCGAAGCCTTCCGCCCCTGGCCGGGCAGTTCGCCTCCCTCATCAAGGATTCTTCCCTCCTTTCCGTCATCGCCGTGAGCGAATTCACCCTGAGCGCCCAGGAGGTCAATGCCTATACCTTCAGCACCCTGGAGAGCTACCTGCCCCTGGCCTTGGGCTACCTGGTGCTGACTTTGCCCATCTCGCTCTGGAGCCGAACTCTCGAGAAGAGATTCCACTATGCAACTTAGCCTGCGCGGAATTTCCCAAACGTTCGGAACCCAGAGGGTCCTCGATGAGATCGGCCTGGAGATCTCCGATTTTCACGCCCTGGTCGTCATCGGCCCCTCGGGCGGGGGAAAGTCCACCCTGCTGCGAATCCTGGCGGGCCTTCTGGTGCCGGACCGGGGGGAGATGGAAATCAACGGCAGGCCCGTCGTGTTTTCCGAGGAAAGGCTCCGGGAGTACCGGCGCAACCTGGGGACCGTCTTTCAGTCGTTCAACCTGTTCCCCCACCTCACGGCCCTGGAGAACGTCACCCTTCCCCTGGAAAAGGTCCACGGATACGGCCGCAAAGAGGCCGTGGCCCATGCCCGGGAGGTCCTGGCCCGTTTTCGCCTGGAGGAACACGCGTTCAAGAGGCCCGGGGAACTTTCCGGGGGCCAGCAGCAACGGGTGGCCATTGCCCGGGCCGTCGCCGTGAAACCGAGGTTCCTGCTGATGGATGAGCCCACCTCTGCCCTGGACCCCGAGATGACCTCGGAGGTCCTCGAGGTCATCGAAACTCTTCGAGCAGAAGGAAGAGACCTGATCCTGGTCACCCACCACATGGGGTTTGCACGACACATCGGGGACCATTGCGTGTTCCTGGCCGATGGAAGAATCCGGGCATCGGGCCCGCCCGGGGACCTTTTCCTCCATCCCTCGGACCCCCTTCTTCAAAGGTTCCTCTCCCGGGTCCTGCGCTACTAAGGCCCTTTCGAGGAAGATGTGCCGCGGCGCCGGGCCGCGCGAGCAAGGTCTCCCGGGAAAGTGGGCCTCGCGGCGTGGGGCATTTCATGGTATCCTTTGCGTTGTTTCCAACGGCCGGCAGCGAGCCGCCCCGAACCGGCCCACTTGCCGCTC
>JARKQW010000310.1 GCA_029974695.1 Syntrophobacteraceae bacterium
GTTTAGAAAGAGAGGAAAGCCCGCGTAGTTGCCCGGGACCCAGGCAAACAGAGGTCCTCCCGAAAGAAGCCGGTGCCGCATAACGGCCGCCGAGGGCAAATGGGAAGCCGTGTCCCCCCCGGCGATGCTGGTCGGGCTGAGCAGGAGAGGGGGCGGAAAAAGAGACAGGAGGAAAGCCGTAAGACCGAGCAGGATCAGCAGGTGGAGTTTGCGCTCAAAAAATGCCTTGAGAATAGCCATGACCTCCCAGGGAATTCGCGTGCATATCCAAGGTCATACCCTCGCCCTCGGGGAGGATGCATAACGGACCGCTTCGGCGGGAGAAGTCACTCCGTCAAACCTTCACCCTCGGGAAGGACGCGACACCCTTCCCCCCCTGCCCGTACCGGCCGGGGCTTGCATCCCGAAGAATCCCCCGGCCCTCCCCGGCCCGGCCTGCGCCGCGGGGCGTCCCGCCGCAGGAAGCCCTACAGGGAAAACCTCAAGTTGTCCGAAAGCACGGTCAACGGAATCCCGTCCAGCTTCTCCAGTTGTCTCTCGATTTCCTCCCGGTAATAGGGTTTTAGATGGGTGATGTAGATATGGTCCGGAGGCACGGGCAGCTTTCGAAGTTCCTTGTGGAGCAGCGAAGGGGTGAGGTGTCCGGAATCCAGGGCCAGCCGAGACATCTCGTCGGGGAAGGACGTTTCGATGATGAGGGCCTTGACCTTGAAGCCCTTGATTCTCTTCCAGAGCCGGTCCGTGGGACCCGTGTCCCCCGTATAGACCAGGGCCTCGCCGCTGGAATCGGCAACTACGTAGCCGTAGGCGGGAACGGAATGACTCACCCGGGTGGAGAAGATCCGGTAATCGCGGACCTCGACGGGCTTCCTCGTAGAGACCACCTGGTAACGCATGATGGGATTGTGACTGCTGGGCAGCAGGGTGAAATCGGGCCAAATCTTGTTGTTGAACACGTTTCGTTTGAGATCCGCGATCACGTCTCTTCCGCTTAGTATGGTGATCTTGCCCAGTCCGTGGGTTGCCACGATGTTGTCCACCAGGAAGGGAATGGCCTTGATGTGATCCAGGTGGGCATGGGTGAGGAAGATGTGAGTGATCTTGGTCTGAGACTCTAAGTCCAGGGAGAGGGACACGGTTCCGGCATCGAGGAGCAGGAAATCATCGATGAGAAAAGCCGTTGGGTTCCTCCCGGGACCCTCGGAACCGGACGAGCCTAGGACTCGAATCTCCATGGAGCGATGTCTCCTTGAAAGGGCGGGGGGAAGGACAATCATTCCGAGTCGCCGATGATTCATCAAGAGTCGGCGGAATTTTATAAAGTTTTCAGAAAATGACAAAGGAATTCCTGCTCCTCGGAGAAAATTCTTCAGGCGCCGGGATGGGAATTGATGCCGACCTGCCGGGGGACGGGCAAGAAGGTCCGCACCCCCCGGTTTGCACACGGTACGGCGGGAAAAGGTTTGACAGGAGTAAAAATAATATTATAAAATTTAAACCTATCTTCAGACCTGCTGCGAATCGTCCGAAGGGAAACAACCTGTGGGGGGGAGGCAGGTCGCCGATCCCTTGCCTGCCGAAGCGGGGTGGTCAACGTCGATGCTCTTAGCGGATCCCGATACGAGGCCCAAAGATCCTCTCTCCATGCGATGCCGACCCGGGGGTTTCGTTCCCCGATCCCGCCCAATCGTCATGAAACCGGACCTCATGCGATCCACGCATCCAATCTGAAACATCTTCGAGAAAAGGAGTGAACCATGCCGGAGTTCAAGTATCAAGAGCCCTTTCCCCAGACCAAAGACGAAACCAAATACCGTCTTCTGACAAAGGATTATGTTTCGGTTACCAGCCTGGACGGCCAGCAGATCCTGAAGGTGGATCCCGCGGGATTGAGCTTTCTTGCCAACCAGGCCTTCCGGGAAGTCTCCTTCAAGCTTCGTCCCGCCCACCTGGAGAAGGTGGCGGCCATCCTCAACGATCCCGAGGCGTCCCCCAACGATCGCGGCGTTGCCGTCGCCCTGCTGCGAAATGCCGAGATCGCGGCAAAGTGCGAATTGCCCTTGTGCCAGGACACCGGCACGGCCACCATCGTGGGCAAGAAAGGTCAGCAGGTATGGACGGGTGGAAACGACGAGGAGGCGCTCTCCCTGGGGGTTTACAAGACCTACACCGAGGAAAACCTGCGCTATTCCCAAACCATTCCCTTGACCATGTACGATGAAATCAACTCGGGAACCAACCTCCCGGCCCAGATCGATCTCTACGCCACCGACGGGGCGGAGTACAAATTCCTCTTTGTGGCCAAAGGAGGGGGGTCCGCCAACAAGGCCATGCTGTACCAGGAAACCAAGGCCCTTCTTACCCCGGCCAACCTGGAAAAGTACCTCGTGGAAAAGATGAAGACCCTGGGAACCGCCGCTTGCCCGCCTTATCACGTGGCCTTTGTCATCGGCGGCACCTCCGCCGAGACATGTCTGAAAACGGTCAAGTTGGCCACCACAGGCTACCTGGACAACCTTCCCACCAAGGGAAATGAGCACGGCCAGGCCTTTCGAGACCTGGAACTGGAAGCGAAACTCGAGAAGGCGGCCGCCAAGGCCGGGTACGGCGCCCAGTTCGGGGGCAAGTACTTCGCCCTGGACGTTCGAGTGATTCGCCTGCCTCGGCACGGAGCTTCCTGTCCGGTGGCCATGGGGGTATCCTGTTCGGCGGATCGGAACATCAAGGCGAAGATCAACAAGGACGGGATCTGGCTCGAGCAGTTGGAAGACAATCCCGGCCGGTTCATCCCGGAAAAATACCGCGGTAAACACGAACACGGCGTGGTGAAGATCAACCTGAACCGCCCCATGAAGGAGATCCTCGCCGAGCTGACCAAGTACCCGGTGACGACCCAGTTGTCCCTCACGGGAACCATCATTGTGGGTCGGGACATCGCCCATGCCAAGTTGAAGGAACGCATCGACAGGGGCGAAGGACTTCCCCAGTACCTCAAGGACCATCCCATTTACTACGCCGGTCCGGCTAAGACCCCCAAGGGCAAGCCCTCCGGTTCCTTCGGTCCGACGACGGCGGGGCGTATGGATTCCTACGTGGACCTTTTCCAGGCCAACGGCGGTTCCCTGATCATGATCGCCAAGGGCAATCGATCCCAGCAGGTCACCGATGCCTGCAAGAAGCACGGCGGCTTTTACCTGGGATCCATCGGCGGCGCAGCGGCCCTGCTGGCTGAAGAGAACATCAAGAAAGTGGAGGTCCTCGAGTATCCCGAGTTGGGAATGGAGGCCATCTGGAAGATCGAGGTGGAGGACTTCATCGCCTTCATCCTGGTGGACGATAAGGGAAACGACTTCTTTAAGCAGCTCAGCTGCTGATAGGGTCCGTTGGATTCCGATTTGCCGAGAAAGGAAAACCCCGGCGCCCCCAAAGGGCCCGGGGTTTTTTCATGGGTAGGCCCGGCAGGCCGCACCTTAGAGAATCCGCATCAGGTGCGCTTCCACGTCGGCCTCGGGGAGCAGTCCCACCGTCCGGTCCTTGAGCACGCCCTCCCGGAACAACAGGAGGGTGGGGACTCCCTGGACCCCCAAGCGGGATGCGGTGATGGGGTTTTGCTCCCGGACGATCTTGGTGAACTTGATCCTCCCGGCATATTTCGAAACCAGCTGCTGGAAGGTCGCATCGAAACGCCTGCAATAAGGGCAGGTGGGCGAGTGAAAGTTAACGACGACGGGGCCTGAAAAATCCAGAACCTCTTTCCGGAAGGAGGCGTCCGAAATGAGACGGGCCAGTTCCGGGTAAGATCCGGAGGATGGAGGGGGCTTGCCGCATTTGCCGCACAGGGCGCGTTCGGCAAGCCGCGGGCCGGGAATGCGGTCCTTTGCCCCGCAATTTTCGCAGCGTCCAATGAAGGTTTCAACGGCCTTGGCCATGGTTTCTCCCCCTCTGTACTGCAGTCATCCATACCTGATTTGAGCGATTCCGGGATCATCCCCCCCGTCCTGGCCACGAAAACCGGCACCCGGCACTCAGAGGGTATGCACGCTCTTCAGGGATTCCCGATGGTCTGCGGGAATGACGAAACGGGATGCGTGCCGGCCAAATCGCTCAACCCAGGCCGTTCATCACCGGGATGCGGTTTTTCAAGCAACGGACGGGGAGAGATTCGGGAGAGAGCGATACGAGGCGGATGCGCGGACTCCGTGAGAAATAGGGGAGAAGTAAGGGTTGATTTCTCGCTTTTTCGGGTCCTATAATAGGTTGTACTAGAAAGCCCCGCCGGCAACGCCGATGTGCGGAATTCACGGAGTCACCAAAGATCGTGGCGAGAATCGACGATTACAGGGAATCGTTCCGACTGGCAGCCGAAAGGCTGGTCAAGGCCGACCTGCCCAGGGTGGCCAAGTTTTCGGGGGCCGATCTGACCGTCCTCGAGAACGGCACCTGCCGGTTGCGGCTACTCTTTTTCGGCACCCCGTACCTGGTCTGCGTCAACGACGGAGTTGAAGTGATCCGGGAGGGGAAGAACAGGGAGGTGCCTCTTCCCGAAAAGATTCTCATTTGCCACTACCTGGAGCGCGCCCGGGGGCGGCCTTCCTCCGACCAGCTCATCACCTTCCGAGAGATTCCCGACGGCCATTTTTACTTCGACGCCTTTCAGAGGCGAGCCAGGGACCCGTTCCTATCCACTTTCGGGCGGGAAGCGGCTTTGTTCCGGGCGTGCGCCGAGGCCCTGGGGGGGACTCCCGTTGACAACGGGGATGTGGGGATGGCCTTTCGGGTATTGCCCAACATCACCATCCAAATCGTCGTTTGGGAGGGGGATGAAGAACTCTCCCCCGAAGCGACGATCCTATTTGACGCATCCATAGAACAAGGCCTTCCCGCAGAGGACATCGCGGTTTTGAGCGGCATGCTGGTTTATCGGTTGATGGGAATTGCACGCACCCGCCAGACCCGCTCCGTCTGAGGGTGGATCCCGATCCTCCGCACTGCCCGAACGATCAAGGGTGATCGGTCACGGTGCGGGTGGAGCGTTCTGCGGGGAGAAGCCCGGAGGATTGCACGTTGAAGATCGCAGTGAGCGGAAAAGGGGGGGTGGGGAAGACCACCCTCGCGGCTTTTTTGGCAAAATGGTTTGCCCGGGAAGGCAAGAGCGTTTTGGCCATCGACGCGGACCCCGATGCCAACCTGGGACATGGGCTGGGCCTTCACGGGGCCGCCAAGATCGTCCCCATTGCCGAAATGAAGGACCTGATCGCAGAGCGTACGGAATCCACCCCCGGTTCCTTCGGGGGATTCTTCAAGCTGAATCCCAAGGTGGACGATCTGCCGGGGATGTTGGCCGTGCCCATTGAAGAGCGCATTCGTCTTATGGTGATGGGGGGAGTCAAAAAGGGCGGCATGGGCTGCGTCTGTCCCGAGAGCACCCTTCTGAAGAACCTGGTACAACACCTCATACTGAGGCGCAACGACGTCGTCATCATGGACATGGAGGCGGGGATCGAGCATCTGGGTCGTGCAACTTCTCAAGCGGTGGACTGTCTGGTGGTTGTGGTGGAGCCGGGTCGGCGCAGCGTGGATACGGCCTCGAGAATCAAAGAATTGGCGGCTGAAATCGGACTGACTCGTTTGGGCGTGGTCGGAAACAAGATCCGGGGAGACAGGGACCGGGATTTCTTGTTGGCGAAGCTTTCCGGTCACCGGTTCCTCGGGTTCATCCCGTACGACGAGTCCATCATCGAAGCCGACCTGCGCGGAGATTTCGCCCGGGATGTGCAGCCGGCCACCCGGGAAGCCCTCGAGGAAATCGCCCGCAATCTGGCAGACATGCAGGCAACAACCACCGGGAATCCATAGTGGGAAGCAGCACCCATGATTGATGTGCAAAACCAGTTGGACCCCCGAAGAATTCGGGTGGACAAGGTCGGAGTCAAGGACATTCGGTATCCCATGACGGTGATGGACAAGAACGATGGGACCCAGAATACCGTGGCATCCGTAAACATGTACGTGAATCTGCCGCGTGAGTTCAAAGGGACTCACATGAGTCGATTCATCGAGATCCTCAACGACTTTCACGGCCACCTGGACATTCGCGAGTTTTCCAAGATCCTCGAGGCGATGCAGGAGAAGCTCCAGGCCGAATCCGCTCACCTCGAAGTTTGCTTTCCCTACTTTATGGAAAAGCTCTCCCCGGTAACGGCCACTCCAGGGCTCATGGAATACGGCTGCCGGGTATCGGGATCCCTGGACCGGAATCGGGGTTACGACCTGGTTCTCGAGGTCAATGTTCCCATCTCCACCGTTTGTCCTTGTTCCAAGGAGATCAGTGACTTCGGCGCCCACAACCAGAGGGGAATGGTCCGACTGGCGGTCCGGTTCAAGCGCTTCATCTGGATCGAGGACCTGGTAAAGCTGGTGGAATGCAGCGCCTCCTGCGACGTGTACTCCGTGCTCAAACGGCCGGACGAGAAGTTCGTCACGGAAAAGGCCTTCGAGAATCCCAAGTTCGTGGAAGACGTCGTGCGGGACATTGCCAAGGAACTCAAGGAAGATCCCAACGTGTTGTGGTTCAGAGTGGATGTGGAGAACTTCGAATCCATCCACAACCACAGTGCGTACGCGCTCATCGAACGACAGAAATGAGCCTTCGATCCCGGGCTTTCACCGACGAGCCTATGGATTCCTTCCACCGTTTCGAAGAGATCTGCCGGGCCATGTCGGATCCCGGCTTCTATCCCCATTCGGTATCCTCCATTCAGCGGACGGACACCCATATTTCCGCCGTCTTCCTCACAGGTCGCTGGGTCTACAAGCTGAAAAAACCCGTGGATTTTGGTTTCCTGGACTTTCGGACCCTGGAGGCTCGGCGGCATTACTGCCTGCAGGAAGTCCTGCTGAACCAGAGGCTCAGCCGAGGCGTCTATGAAGAGGTCGTCGAAATCCGCCGGAGCAACGACGGGTCCTTTTCCCTGGAGGCTGAAGGCGAGGTGGTGGAGTACGCGGTAAAGATGCGCCGGCTGTCCGAGAAAATGAGCCTGGTGAGCCTGCTGGAACGAAACCGGGTCTCGTCTCGGCAGATGATCCGCCTGGGGGCCCACTTGGCAGCCTTCTTCGATGGCAGCGCCCGCAGCGCGGACATCGATCGTTTCGGCAGTCCCTCGGTAATCCGGTACAACATGGAGGAGAACTTTCGACAGACCGAATCCTTTGTGGAGAGTTTTCTCGAGAAGGGGCCCTGGGAGTTTTTGCGGCAGGTGAGCCGTACCTTCTTCGAGGACCACATGGAGATGTTTGCCCTTCGCGTGGGGGAGGGGCGAATCCGGGACGGTCACGGAGACCTGCGGGCGGATCACGTGTATTTCTTTCGGGGCATCCAGATCATCGACTGCATTGAATTCAACGACCGGTTTCGATACGGGGATGCAGTGGCCGACCTGGCGTTCCTCCACATGGACCTCGAACACCGGGGCTACGCTTCCCAAAGCCGGGACTTTCTCGAGGCCTACGCTCGGGAGGCCCGGGACCCTCAAGTCTACGCCCTGCTGGATTTCTATGCGGCCTACCG
>JARKQW010000315.1 GCA_029974695.1 Syntrophobacteraceae bacterium
TTGAAGTCTATCCAAATGAAATCAATCATTCAAGGAGCCTGGGTCCCTTTGAATGAAAGCCTCCCTCTCCCAGGAACCCTGAAAGCAGGGTCCTGCCCGCCGGATCGCTCGAACCAGCACAAAGTCCAGGCTTTCTTTCGAGCCTGCTCCTCTGTTCCGCGGCATTACATTTCTTGCAAACTTAGGGGTGGACGAAAGGCTTTCCTTGAGGGAGGATGGGACCGCTTTCCTTTTGGCTTATGGACGGTCTTCTGCGGTCCTTTGCGGTCATCTGCGCTCGCTTGGGGTCAGGATCGCAAACGAGGTGAGATTCGGAGGGAGGAACGATGGATTGGAATGCAATCCTGGTGGGGATACTCGAGCTGCTGCTCGCCTTTGGTTTGGGGTTTCTCACCGTCTGGTTGGCCTTTCGCTCCTTTGCACGGTTCACCCGGCACCTGGACGAGATGGAGGAGCTCAAGCGCAACAATGCCTCCATGGGCATTCTGCTCGCTTCCATTGTGCTTTCCACGGCCTTCGTGGTGCGCGCAGCTCTTTATCCATCGGTCTCCACGTGGCAGACCCTGGTCCATCGGGGCTTCAGCGGCGGGGACCTGTTGTTTTGCGTGGGGATCAGCCTTTTTTCCTTCGTCTTTTCCTCCGGGATTGCTTTGGCCGGCATCTGGAGCGCTTTGCGGATCTTCCTGAGGCTCACTCGGGAAGTGGATGAACTGTTTGAAATCGGGAGGAACAACCTGGCCGTTGCACTCGTTCTGGGCGTGCTCATCGTGGTCATGGGGCTGTTTCTTTCCCACGGCGTGCAAAGTCTGCTGTCGGCGATGGTCCCCATGCCGTCCTTCGAACGGATTCAGGTGATGGGAATGCCATGATCCCGAAGTGCCGCTTCCGATGGTTTTCGAGCGCCGTAGCCGCGGCCCTCGTATCGTTGGCATGCCTGCCGGTCGTCGATGCCCTCATGACGGATCGGGTCCCCCCCGACCAACTGTACCCCTCTTTGCCCAAGACGGCCGTGACTCGGCGGTTTGCCTGGGAAGACGTGAACACCTGGAGGCTCCTGAGGGTGGAAGGAGACCGGCAGATCTTTGACGCCCGCTTTCCCGCCCTCCGTTTCACCCTCGAGGTCGTGATCGATCCCCTGCGCCTGCAAAAGGCCGTCGAATCCTATGGGTTTCCGGAATCGTGGATGCGGTACAGCTTTCGGACCGAGGAGGAAAGACGGCGGAAGGAGAAGGAACAGACCCTGCGGTGCGCGGCCCGCGGGATCGCCCGGGATCCGTCGCCCAACAGCCTCGAGCCCGACTACTATTGGATCGTTGAAAGGAGCCGGGAAGATGTGCGGGAGGCGGCCGCCCGGTTGCGGGACGTGGGACTGCAGGCAGGCTACGACGATCTCCGGCGGTTTGTCGAACTTTCGGCCTCTTTCGTCCAGTCCCTGGAATATCGGCTGCCGCCGGATACCCGGCGGGGACGAGACGGTGTCCTGATCCGGACCTTCGGTCTGACCATGCCCTTGGAGACCCTCTACAACGGGCACGGGGACTGCGATACCAAGTCCGTCCTGTTTGCTTCCCTTTTGGTGAACCTGGCCGACACGCGACTCATCCTGCTGCGTGGGGCAAACCACCTCTTTGCGGGCGTGCGGGCCCAGCCCCGCCGTTCCGAATGCTTTGTCCGGATACGAGGGGAAACGTTCGTCCTGATCGAGCTCACCCATCCGTGGCGGGTGGGGCACATTCCCAAGGAGAACTGGCACGCGGTGCAGTTGAAGCAGATGGAAATCATTCCCCTGTTTCGATAGCGGAGCGCCAACGGGAGACGGTCTCCCTTCAGACCGGTCACGGGCGCGAATGAATTCCGACAACTCAGCCGGTTCTCCCGTTGATCCGCGGCGGCCGGGGAAGTCTCCGCATCGTGCTTGTCCCATCCTATGTACACCCGAGCGTTCAAAGAAATGCGGATACTTTGTCTCGGGTGGGTGACCTTGTGTTTTGACCGCAGAAAGTATAATTCCCCCCAGATTTTGAACTTCCATTACCGTGAAAATCTTCCGGGCGTTGCAGGGGGCCTGAAGACGGACCAGTCCTTCGCTTTGTCGGATGACAGACAACAGCCGGTAGAGACTCAAGGATGATGCAACGCTTATTCCCTTGAGGGGTTCTTCAAGCGGTGCAGGTATCCATACTTGTTCAAGGCATCGAGCCACCGTGGAGCGTTGCGGTGGACAACCAGAGCTTCATAATCGATCTCTGGATCTTTGTAGGGCTCCTTTCTGGTGATCAGGATATAGACTACCTGGAGAATCTTATGACCCACAGCCACAATGGCTCTCTTGTGTCCCCGTCTGATCACAAGTCCTTTGTAGAGTCCCTGAAACTGGCTATGGGTCTTTCTGGCACTGTTGGCCGCTTCGCACAAAAGGGAGCGCACGTATGAATTCGCCTTTCGAGATCGGCCGCTCTTCCTTTTTCCTGCGCTCTCCTGGTTACCCGGACACATCCCGGCCCAAGAACAGAGCCGATGCTTGCTCCCGAAGCGGCTCATATCCACACCGATTTCAGCAAGCAACATTGCGGCACTCAAAACATCAAGACCCGGAATGGTCTGCAACAGCTTCCATTCCTCCTGATATGGCTTCATTGCCGCCACGATCTGAGCGTCGATCAGCACCATCTGCCGCCGGAGCCATTTGACATGGGCCAGGATCTTCTGGAGCACCAATCGATGCCGATCACTGATTTCGCCTTCCAGGGCCAACTGCAAAGCGTCCTTTTTCTTTTGCAGCCGTCCCAAGGCTTGTCCGGCTATTTGTTCGGGTGTGGAGCCTCCTTTGATCAGTGCCTCCACCATCGCCCGAGCCGATACGCCATCAATGTCGCTGACCACACAACCCAGCCGGATTCCCGCATCATCAAGGACCTTGTGGAGCCGATTCTTCTCTCCCGCAAGCACGCCGGTGAGCTTACGCCGGTAACGGGTCAACAGTCGCAATTCCCGCAAGTCTCGCGGGGGGATGAAACTGGGGCGCAACAGGCCGCACCGGGCCAGTTCAGCCAACCACTCACTGTCCTGGACATCGGTCTTTCGCCCCGGAACCTGTTTCACATGTCGGGCATTCACTACCCGCCCTTCAATGCCGGCCTCCTCCAAAGAGGCATAGACCGATTTCCAGAAGATCCCCGTGCTTTCCATCACTGCGATCTCGACCTGCTCCAGCTGAAGCCAACGGGCCAGTTCTTTCAATTCTCGATAAAACGCCCCGTATTCCCGAGTTTCATGCTTGCCCTCTCGAATCACCGTGCAAACCACCTGTCGACGATGCACGTCCAAACCCGCACAACTACGGACCATGGCCTCCAACAGCTCTCTCACCTCCTTCCCCGGTCTCCTTTGGATCAGTTCATTGGCGACATCGGGAAGGCTTCCCGGGAGGCCTTGCACTGTCCTCTCGGACAGGCAGGTCTTTTTACCGTACATCCTGTCTCAGGGAGACGGAACACTCGGGGGTGCGTGCCGAAAAGCCCGGACCACGTTAAGTCACGGGGTCAAAGTAACCACCAAGGACTATCCTCGGTCCTTTCCCGTTGCCGCACGCGCAACAGTCTACCGAGACTCGAGCATATTTTCATCACTGGGGGTGCATCGCCGGCCCCC
>JARKQW010000318.1 GCA_029974695.1 Syntrophobacteraceae bacterium
TTGTCGCCCTCATCCTTCTTGGGTTCGGCGGCGTCTCCGTCTATTACGGCCTGAACCTGGCAGGGATTCCTTTTGGGCTTTCCTACTCGGATCACGGCCCGGCGGAGCAATCCGGTTTCTCGAATCCGCCGGGGCCCTCGGAAACCGGCACAAACGGGAAAGGTGAATACGTGATCTCGGTTTCCAACGGGGGCTATGAACCCAAGGTCCTGCACCTCCCCGCCAACCGGCCGGTCACCCTCATCTGGGTCACCCGGGACGGCACCTCCTGCACCCGGTCGGTTGTCCTGCCCGGGCTGAAATACCATGCGATTCTTCCGTCCTCCGGGCGTTCGCCCCTGACCATCCCGCCGCAGAAGTTGGGCACCCGGTTGCCCTATTGCTGCTCAACGGGTAGGTTCACCGGTCTTTTGGTCTTCGACGGCAAAGAGGAGGGGACGGACCCATCCCCGGAGGGAACCCGGCCATAGGTCCGGGGAAATCGACAGCGCGCATTTGTGAGACCTGAAACGAGGAATAGGCTGTGAAACTGCGATTCCGCGTTCCGGACATGGTGTGTCCGGATTGCACCATGCACCTCGAAAGCCTCGAGGACACATTGCCGGGGGTGAAGCGCATTCGGGCCAGCTATCGGCGGCTGTCCATGGAGGTCGAATTCGACGAGAGGCGGCTCGACGCCCGGGAAATCATTGCGGCGGCCAACGCCATCGGCTACCACCCGGAACATCCTTTGGTTGGAAAACCGGAGGCTTCCACCCCGACGTCCGGGCTGCTGCTCCCCGGGGAGGCGACAAAAAGCACTCGAAGGATCGTCTTGCCGGTGAAAGGCATGGCCTGCTCGACCTGCGCAGGGGGGATCGAGCGGCAACTCCTGCGGTTACCCGGCGTCGTGGAGGCTCGGGTGGATTTTGCCGGCGAGAGGGTTGCCGTAACCTTTGATCCGGCCGGGATCGACCTCGACGGCATCCTTACCCGAATCCGGCGCATGGGCTACCGGGTCCCCACCGGCAGGGCGGTACTGTCTCTCGATGGATTGCGGGAACAGGACGATGTCGGGAAACTCGAGGGCCTTTTGGCCGTCCAGGACGGAGTTCTCGCCGTTCGGGTAAACCACGCGATCCACCGGGCGGGGGTGGAATTCATCCCCGGCGTGACCGATGCGGGGGAACTCGCCAGGGCCATGCGAAAGGGCGGGTTCGACCGGGTTCGCACCAGGGATTTCCGGGAATTGGAGGACGATGAGGGCGGTTCTCACGCGACCGAGGAGAAGCGCGGGAAACGCATGATGATCCTCGGGATTGCTTTCACGCTGCCGCTGGTAGTCTATAGCATGGCTCAGGATTTCGGTCTCGTGGGGTTTGACCACGATTTGGCGGTGATGCTCCTGGCGGCGACGGTGGTGCAGTTTGTGCCCGGCCTGCAGTTTTACGTGGGGGCCTATCGCAGCCTGGAGGCGGGCACCGCCAACATGGACGTTCTCATCGCCCTGGGTTCGTCCGTGGCCTATTTCTCGAGCCTCGGAGTGGTCCTGGGCTTGGTTCCCGGTCCCAATGTGTATTTCGAAACCGGTGCGTCCGTCATTGCCCTGGTGAGGCTGGGCCGGTATCTCGAAGCCCGGGCACGGAGCACGGCTTCCCAGGCGTTGAAACTCCTGGCGGACCTGGGTGCCAGAACGGCCCGAATCCGCCGTGGGGAAGCCGAGATCGAGATCGACGTCGAGGACGTGGACGTCGGGGACCTGGTCGTGGTTCGCCCGGGGGAAAAGGTCCCCGTGGACGGGATTGTCGAGAGCGGACGATCTTCCGTGGACGAATCCATGATCACCGGGGAGTCGATGCCCGTGGGGAAAGCCCCGGGAGACGAGGTGATCGGCGCGACTCTCAACCAGGAAGGCACCTTCACCTTCCAGGCGACCCAGGTGGGAAAGAACACGACCCTGGCCCGAATCGTGCGCCTGGTCCAGGATGCCCAGGCCGCCAGGGCGCCCATTCAAAAGCTCACCGACCAGATCGGCGCCTACTTTGTGCCCATAGTGGTCGCCATGGCCATGGGTACTTTCCTGGGTTGGATCTATGTGGCCAACATCGAGTGGTCGGGGGCCATGATCAACGCCGTGGCGGTTCTCGTCATCGCCTGCCCCTGTGCCGTCGGCCTGGCGACCCCCACGGCAATCCTCGTGGGGACATGGAAAGGCGCCGAGCACGGGATCCTCTTCAAGACCGGCGAAGCCCTGGAACGGGCCGGCAAGGTGAACGTGGTGGTGTTGGACAAGACCGGCACCCTCACCCGGGGCATGCCGGAAGTGACGGACATCGTCCCGGCGGCTGGGGAGGATCCCGATGACCTTCTGCGCCTGGCGGCCGGGGCGGAGCGAGGGTCCGAGCATCCCCTGGGACGGGCCGTCGTCCGGGCCGCAACGGACCGGGGGCTCGATCCGGCGCAACCGGAGGATTTCTTGGCGGTGGCCGGTCAAGGGGTTCGCGCCGTGGTGGACGGGCGGACGGTGCTCGTAGGGAGTCCCCGAATGATGCCAAGGGAAGGCATCGATCTCGAGGAATTGGCCGGGGAGGTCACCCGCCTCGAGTCTGCCGGCAAAACCGTCATGGCCGTGGCCGTCCTCGAGGATTCTTCTCCCCGGCCTATGGGCCTGCTGGCGGTGGCCGACGCCGTGAAACCGGAATCTCGAACCGCCGTTGCCGAACTGCAGCAAATGGGAATCGACGTGGTCATGATCACCGGCGACAACCGGCGTGCCGCCCAGGCTGTCGCCTCCCAGGTCGGCATCGAGCGGGTTCTTGCCGAAGTGCTTCCCGGCGGCAAGGCCGAAGAAATCCGGCAACTGCAGGCGGCGGCTCCTGCTCCGGGTCTGCCCCGACCGGTGGTGGCCATGGTGGGCGACGGCATCAATGACGCCCCGGCTCTGGCCCAGGCCGACGTCGGCATTGCCGTCGGCACCGGGACCGACGTGGCCGTGGCCGCCGCGGGCATCACCCTGATCAGCGGCGACCTTACCGGGGTGGGACGCGCAATCTCCCTGTCCCGGGGAACTCTGCAGACCCTCTACGAAAACCTCATCTGGGCCTTTTTCTACAACATCGCCCTGGTCCCCATTGCGGCCTACGGGCTGCTCAGCCCCATGATTGCCGCAGGCGCCATGGCCTTCAGTTCGATCCTCGTCGTGACCAACAGCCTGCGCCTGCGGGGATACAAAGTCCGGACCTTTGAGGCGCCCAAGGACCTGTGGCGCCAATGCCTCGATCTGACCCCCAGGATCCTGGCCCCCACCGCGACCCTGGGGATCCTCATCGTCCTCCCCATGCTGACCATGGCCCAAGGGGCGGAAATCCGCGGAGTCCTTCCCAGCACCATGTCGCCCGTCCTGATGATGGTGATGGCCATTGCCAACGGCCTCATCGCCGTCTCCTACTGGTCCATCCCCGTATTCCTGCTGGTCTTCATCCACCGGAGGAAAGACCTGCCCTTCTCCTGGGTGATCGTCCTGTTCGGCACCTTCATCCTGGCCTGCGGCACCACCCATTTCGTGCATATCCTGGGCCTGTGGTGGGAGGTGGATTGGTGGCAGGCCCTGGTGGACAGCCTCTGCGCCGTCGTCTCCCTGGCGACGGCCATCGTCATCTGGCCCTTGTTGCCGAAAATCCTGGCCATCCCGAGCCCGGAACAGCTGAGGATCGTGAACCGCGAACTGAGGCTGGAGAGAGATGCCCTCGAAAGGACTCAAGCAGAGTTGCGAAGGGCCTACGCCGATATGGAACGGCGGGTCGAGGAGCGAACGGCGGCTCTGGCCCGCTCCAACGAAGCCCTACGGCTCGAAATCGCCGAGCGCAAACGCGCCGCGGAAGACCGCGAGCGCCTCATGGCGGCCATCCAGCAGGCGGGCGAGATGGTGGTCATCACGGACCTCGATGGGACCATTCAGTATGTGAATCCGGCCTTCGAGACCGTAACCGGCTATAGCCGCCGGGAGGCCGTGGGTCGGAATCCGCGCATGTTAAAGAGCGGAGAGCACGACGCAGCCTTCTATCGCGAGTTGTGGGACACCGTCTCCCGCGGCTACGTCTGGCGAGGACGCGTGGTAAACAGGCGCAAGGACGGGTCCCTCTTCACCGAGGACGCGACCATATCGCCCGTTTGCGATGCTTCGGGACGGATCGTCAACTACGTGGCCGTCAAGCGGGACATCACGGCGGAGATCCGGCTGCAGGCCCAATTGCTCCAGGCCCAGAAGATGGAGTCCGTGGGACGGCTGGCAGGCGGTGTGGCGCACGATTTCAACAACATGCTGGGGATCATTATCGGTCATGCGGAGATGGCCCTGGATGGGGTCAGCCCTTCCCAACCCATCTATCGCGAGCTCCGGGAGATCCTGAGCGCGGCCCATCGTTCGGCGGACCTGACCCGCCAGCTGTTGGCCTTCGCCCGGAAGCAGGCCGCCAACCCCCGGGTGCTCGATCTCAACGAGACCGTGGAGGGCATGTTGAAGATGCTTCGACGGCTCATCGGAGAAGACATTGACCTGCTCTGGAAGCCCGGCTCGCGCCTGTGGCCCGTCAGGGTGGACCCCTCCCAGATCGACCAGGTCCTGGCGAACCTGTGCGTCAATTCACGGGACGCTATCACCGGCGTGGGAAAGGTCACCATCGAGACGGGGAATGTGGTGTTCGGCGAGGAGTATTGCCGGGAGCATGGGGGCTATGTCCCCGGAGAGTATGTAATGCTTGCCGTGAGCGACAACGGCTGCGGCATGGACAAGAAGGTCATGGGGCAGCTTTTCGAACCCTTTTTCACCACCAAGGAGGTCGGCAGGGGGACGGGCCTGGGTCTTGCCACCGTCTACGGCATCGTCAAACAAAACAGCGGGCTCATTAACGTATACAGCGAACCCGGGCAAGGGACCACGTTCAAAATCTATCTGCCCAGGGTTGAATCCCTCCCGTCCCTGAAGCAGGGTCCATCGAGCGCGAGCCGCGACTTGAGAGGTTCCGAGACGGTTCTCGTGGTGGAGGACGAAGAATCCATGCTGGAGCTGGCCAAGGCCATCCTCGAAAAACACGGGTACCGAGTGTTTGCGGCCGGCGATCCGGCCAAGGCTTTGGAACTGGCCCAAAAGCACCCCGGACGAATCGACCTGCTGATCACCGACGTGGTCATGCCGGGAATGAACGGGAAGGAGCTCAATGAAAGGGTCGCCGCGTTGAGCCCCGGTTTGAAATGTATTTTCATGTCCGGCTATACCGCCAACGTCATCGCCCACCACGGTGTTCTGGACGAGGGAATCCATTTTCTGCAGAAGCCGTTCTCCATGCAGGCCATGGCCGCAAAGGTTCGTGAAGTGCTGGATTCTTGAACGGGATTGCTCCGGCTGATCTTTTCCGCTGGCGGCTCTAGATTTTTGTTGACCTTCCTTCCTCCGGATACAGAATAGGACCCGAACGGAAGAAGACTGGAGACGGGGAATGAAGGACTCGGAGAAATTCAAAACGGTTCGATTATGGGTGTTGCTCATCCTCGGTTGCGCTGCCATGTTGTGGGGGTACGCCATGATGTAGCGGCTCGGCGGAGAAACCGGGACGGTTCGAAGAAGGCCGGGTCAAACCGGGGACGGAATTCCGCGGAAGCCTTTCCATATCGATCGATCCCAATGCTCCCGAGGAAGAGGACGATCCCATGTCGCCGTCGGCGTTTGATTACGATCAACGAGAGGCCTACAGCCGGAGTTGCAGCCTGATGTTCCATCCGGCACGGGGAGCCGTGGTCAAGGAAACGTTCGGAACCAGGTCCATTCCTTTCTGTATCGACCTCGAGGAAAGCACGGCGATTTCGTTCGGAGGACGGCTGGCGACCATCTCGAGATTCGGGTTTGCCGGGTGCCAGGGAGTGACGGGCAAGATCTTCAAGAGAGGAGGCACCAGCCGGGAAACCGTTCAGAAGGAGATCGGGTCCCAGCTGCGAGCCATGGACCTCGACTGCGTGTTTCTCCTGGGAGACAACTTTTACGACGATGGAATCGGGGACGTTCGCGGAGCGAGGTTCACCACCTGCTTTGACGACATCTACCCTACGGGAGAAAGACCGGTTTTCATGGTCCTGGGAAACCACGACTACAACCTTCACAGTCACGGGGACAACCCGCTTCTGAGCTCGGGGGCCAAGAGCCCCTCCGAACGGATGACCTGGGCCCTCACCCAGGTGCAGCGGACCTATTACCTGCTCCAGGCGCGCCACACCAGCAAATGGACCATGCCCTACCGCTATTATGCCCTCTTCTCCAGAAACCTTCATTTCATCATCCTGGATTCGAATACCTATCCCTTTGATGCCTTTCAACAGCAATGGCTGGAGGACGTCTGCGGGTATTCCCTCAAGAGAGGCAAGGGGAATGTCCTTAGAGCCCTGATCATGCACCACCCGGTCATCGCCCGGGGAAAGCGAGCGGCGTCCCTGGACGACAAGAATCGCTATGCGGCCACTTTCGGGGCCCCGCTCGAGGACAGCCGCGCCCGGCGGGGGCTTCGCACCAACAGCATGTCGGATTACATGTATAACTCCCTGGTATCCCTCAATACCCGTAACCTGCTGGTCTTTGACTTCATTCTTTGCGCCCACGACCACCTGACCTCGAGTGAGATCGTCAGGATCGGAAATCGAGAGGTCCTTCAGGTCATCTCCGGCGGTGGAGGCGGCAACCTCGAGGACGAAAAGAAGGTGGAAAAGTCCGATGCCATCTACGACGGACAGGTGGACAAGCCCGAGCTCGAGCACCTCATCGGCCGCCTGGAACACAATGAATACTGCATCATTCAACACGGATATCACGTGGCCACGGTGTACCCGGACAAGAGAATTCGATTCCAGTGCATGGGAAAATCCGATACCCGCACGGCCGTCTACAGCTTCAAACCCGGGGAGAGGGTGGGCGATCATCTCAGGCAAACGGACGGCAGAGCGCTGCCTCCGGAAATCATGACTCCCCGAAAGGAAAGGCTCGACCGCTACGTTGCGACGCTCAAGAACGCCATCGAGCAGCATACGTGGGAGTTTTCCGTGTTCGGAGGAGGGGAAACGGTGGAGGTCGGTCCCGGCAGGAGCATCAAGGTCCCCAAGAACGTCAAATCCATGGTGGACGCCATCAAGCAATACGAAAGAAACCCGCACAACGTGGAAATCGACGTGGAAATCCAGAGGATTGCATCCCTGGCCCTAAGCCGGGGAAGCGCATTCCGGGCGGCCGACACCACCCGGTTTTATCGGGAATGGTCCACAAAGACGGTGGATGACTGCATTCGAGAGGCCTCCCGGGCGGGAACGAGAAGACGCGGTTTGATCATCGCCGAGTAGCCGGACCCTTCCCGGTCCCATGGATTCCGGCGCCTGCTCCCATTGGATTCGGGCAACGCCGGGCGGACAATCTGCTTCGGGGGCATGGGTGACCGCCCAGTTCCCCGGTGTCGCAATCAAGAACGGTTCCCCGCTTTGGGAAGGGTACCCATGAAAGCATTGAGCGTGCAGCAGCCGTTCGCCTTCGAGATCCTGAGCGGACAGAAATCCATCGAAGTCCGGACCTGGGACACCCTTCACAGGGGAGACCTTCTCATCTGCTCTTCGGGCAGACCCGCGTATTCCCGGGGGGAGATGGAGGAGCTCGAGGACGAGTACGGCTGCATCTTCCGCTACGGCACAGCCTTGTGCGTGGTCCGAGTCGCGGACGTGCGTCCCATGAGCAGAGGGGATGAGGAGCGGGCGCTGATGGATGAAATCGACCCGGACTCGTATTCCTGGGTACTGGAAGAGGTTCGTCCCGTGGTTCCCTTCCCGGTGAAGGGAAGACAGGGGCTCTTCGAGGTCGAGGATTCCCTCATCGTGGTTTCACCGTTCCGGTACGATCAATCCGTTGTCGTAAAGACCGGAACGGTGGCCCAAGACTTCGGGATCGACTTTTCCGGGTGGCGGGGGAGGGTTTCGGATGTCTTCCCCGGCGAAGACGGGGAACCCCGGGTTTTTGTCCAGTGGGACAGCCTCTCTCTCGAGGCATTGCCCATCGGCGTCATCGAGACCTGCGAGCGGGAAAAGGTCGACTGGACCGGGGTTCTCCTGCGCTTCAGCGAGATCGAGCCCGCGAAACCTCGAGATGCCTGGGAGGATGTTTGGGATGCAGTCGAAAGGATCTACGAAGAGAACGCTCACCTTTTTCCGGATCAGGATTAGGATTCGAAGGTCGGATCCGAGGTGGCTGGGTGGTCCTTTCGGGGCCCCACTCGACTGAATTCCTCAATCCCACCGCCGAGGCATAAGACCGGTTCCGCAAACCCCTCGGAGATCGCTTTTCCCGCAGACCCCCTTCTCCGGTCTCATGAAAATTCCGGAATGTGTGAACGCCCTCTCCCGGGACGTTCCCTCCTTTCACGGCACCCAGCTTCCCGATACCCTCGGCGGACTCAGGCCGAAGAAGCCAGGAAGAACGCCCAAACGGAGAACACCAGGCCAAGGATTCCCAGGGTGCTCATGGTGCCGTAGAACAACCACCGGAGCCGGTTCTCCTGGAGAACCAGGGATACCGCCCCAATCACCAGGCTGACCTGCAAAAACAGCAGGGCCAGGTCAAACTTGTCTCCCGCCTGCCCCAATACCGAAAGCTTGGCTTCCCACTCCTTGGCCCCGACGATCTTACCCAGTTCGCCGTCAATGTCCTGGACCCAATTCTCCTTGCCGACCTTGGCCGAGCCCAGTAGAAGCTCCCGCTTTTCCTTCTTGTACCTTGCAATATCCTGCTCGAGCCTTCCGAGAAGCTGTTCGAGGGTCGACTGGTGTGCAGGGTCGATGGACCCGGCCTCCATGAGGGTCTTGACCAGATCTCTCTGCCCTTCCACCAGGCTCTGCTTGACGCTCTTGGACTGAAACCAGGCATAAATGTTCGCCTTCTCGTTTGTGCCCATGATTTCATCGTCCCCGTACTTGCTCGCCCCGAGGTCCGTGATGGCCAGCAAGGCGGCAAAAACCGCCAGCGTCAAAGCACAGACGATTTCAAAGCGCTTCTTTTCTCTTTCCAGGTCCTGTTCCGCGGGCATCGCGTCCGACATGGTTCTTCCTCCAAGGTTGAGCCCTACATGGTGTCTGAATGCCTTTCCGAACCCATAGACCTGCGGGATTCCCCCCGCGCAAGGGTCGGCCCTTAACTACCATGAGGCTTTGTCGATGTCAAAATCCATGCGTCCCTGGTATTCCGGCCCCAAAGGCTTCTCGTTCGTCGTGCCTTGACGTGGGTTTTCGGCGACCTAACCTTTAAGCATGAAACCTAACCGCTATGCCATGGAGGTGAATCATGAGAGTCATTCTGAAGACCCTGTTGTTGGCGATATTGATGTCGAGTCTTGCCGGGTGTGCCAACATGAGCGCCCGGGAACAGAGGATGCTGAGCGGCGGGGCCATTGGGGCCGGGACGGGTGCGGCCATCGGCGCCGTGACCGGGGGATCTCCGGCAGTGGGAGCCGCAGTGGGCGGAGCGGCCGGAGTTGTGGGCGGAGCCATCGTCGACGAGCTCGAGAATAGACGATAACCGCAGACTGGGATCGAACCCTGGGACCGAGGGGGACCGTGCGGTAAGGAAGGCCCCCCGTAGAGGAGAGACCCCCGGACCAACCCGGCTCCCGGTCGGTACGGCCGGGTGGATTCCGGGTTCGTTGCCCATGGAAAGCGGGTCGTCATTCCGGCGGGCTCGGGACTTCGGTCTCGGGGTCGCCTTCATGACGCTGATGATGGACCCTGTACTGAATGGGAGAAGATCCGATGAAGATCGGCGGAAAGATAGTTTATTGTCTGGCCTCATTGGCGTTTGTGGTGATTTCGGGAGCGGCAATGGGCGCTCGGGCAGGTACCGGGATGGATCGATTCGACACTTACGATTTGAGTTCTCCGCAAATCGAACGGCTCCCGGACGGCAATCTCGAGTCCCCGTATCCTCCCTACTACCGCATCACCCCGTAATGTCTGGAACCGATGATCTCGGTCTCCCCTCGAGACTGAGGGGAGACCGTACCGGACATTACTCCACCGGTCAAAACCAGAGGAAATTTCCCGGCTCTGCCGGGGAGACACCCACCGTACCCGACTTTCCGGGACGCTGCGGGGAGGAGTCCCTCACAGCCCCGTTGTTTTGCCGAAATATCGTGAAGGCCTGCCGGAGAATGCCCCTCCATGCGCCGTTCGCCTGGGGCGAACCACTGAGTTTTGCGAGGCCCCCGGGGCCGTTGAGGATCGCATTTAAATTTGAGCGATTCGCTGTTGGTGTTTGGCTGTGAGTTCTCCGGCATGTATATTAGGATTTGCGGACATCTCCCGTTGGGTGGAAGTTGGAACACTTCAACCACAAAAATTCCAAAACTAACGGCTGAACGCTCGGTCTCGATCTCATTTGCCTTCGGTCCCAGCAGTCGGGTCTCAGGCGGTCGGGTCCCTCGGGGAATTTCTTCCTCGAGGGCCCTTGCCTGCAGTAAGAGCCAAACCCTTGTATCCAAAACCGAACGGTCCCGGATTGGCGGACCGATGGGCTCCCGTTACTTCCGGAAATTCCCCGAACGAAGGGAAGGAATAGGGCCGCCGGCTGCACGGGAGCCCCTCTTTGCCCTCTCATTTCTCTTCGAAATCGGTTGTCCATGACGGGAAGTCCTGGAAATCCGTCGGGACGGTCCCGGAAACCCGCATTGAACCTTTTCCCCGGACTTGGCATTGGATTTGCTCTGCTGAGAGGCAAATCCGGACAGTGAGCACGGCCTCCAGCGGCTTTTGTCATCCTGAACCTCGGGCTCTCCCGGAGGGTCGCACGATTCCTCTCTTGTGCTCACTGCACAGCCCGCTGCACTGTCTCAAACCCTGTTATGAGGCTATCGGTTCCGTGAGAGAGGGGGTGAGAATTCCCTGGAATCCCTGGGAAGGAGTCGACCGCTGCTTGCCATCCTCAGCCATCCGTGAAGCAGGGGGGCAGGCGCCGCGTAGCCTGGAGACCAACGATGGAACGACCACTCATGAAACAACAGAAGGGGGATTTATGAGAAGGGGAATTCTATGTTTTATCGTCGCGCTCACGACCCTGGGGTTTGCCAACCCCGGAGTCGCTCTTGCCGGGGGGGGCACCTACGACGCCCACCTCTATGCCATCACCCAGTGGACCACCACGTGCTCGGCAGGGGCCCGGGACTTGTGGGACGACATGGGAAAAGCCTGGTACAACGAGGTCACGAATTCGGGATTTTCCTTTTTCGGGTGGTGCCTTTGGGGACATTGCGATGACTACTACAACGCAGCCCGGCAATGGGTGGACGGCGCAATGAGCGCCGCTCCTTTTACGGACCGAACCCTCTTTCCGGCCTGGGGCCAGGATACCTCTTACGTGGATATTGCGGATGCGGCCATGATCTGCACCCACGGAGGGGATGACGGCGGTTATTGGCGAGGGAAGATGAGAAACACCGACGGGAACGGGGATTGTTACATCAATGCAAACACGGAATTGAGAGTGGGGGATTGGGACCTCGAGGTCCTTCACCTTTCCTCCTGCCACAGCCTGGACGACAACATGATCCCCAACGCCTACCGGGTTTTCAGCAGGGCAGGGTCTTCGAGGATCCTTCATCAGCTGGACGGATTTCACGGGTGCATGTGGATCGGGTCGAGCTTCATCGCCGACTACGAAGATTTCGCCGATGACGCCTTCGACATCCCCATCGGCCTGTCGTGGATGCTCAACATGTACCGGACCAACGTGAACGGCCAGTGGACTCAGTGTCCCATCGCCTATGCCGTAGGGAGCAGTGCCGACGACTGCATTAACCGGTTGACCGGTGAGCGATACAACAACGTTTACTCGGATCCGTCGGCCGTCAATTACTATTGCTACTACTACTACCCCAACTGTGCTCCCGACTGCGAAACGCCCTTCGGGCAAGACTGGTCCAATTAAGCTGCCGAACAAAGGAGGAAGCAATGTGTCTGCGTGTGAAGATACTCTTTATGGTTGCTTTTGCAGTGGTCCTGGTCATGCCGGGGGCGGCACTCGCCCAGACCGGCGGCTGTGAGGCCTACTTCGCTCTCATCGAGGACAACCTTCCTTCCATGGTTGGAGACGATGCGGCCCTGACCAGTCTCATCACGGTGACCGCCAACGTGTGGACGGACAACGTAGACCCGACGAAGATCATGAAGTCCCTGGGAGAGCGGGAATTCTCTCAGAAAGGCCTCGAGAAGTACCGGGTGGGGCTCATGAAATCGTCGTCTTCCAAGATGAAGTATAACCTCGAAAGAGGGGAGCTACGGTACGTGAACCAGGATCGGCGATTCGACTCCGCGAAGCCGGGCAAGGCCATCGATCCGTCCAAGGGCCTGGAAATGGCTCGAAAGCTGTTGTCGGGGAACATCGGGGTGCCCAGGTCGGAGATCCTGGGGAAAAACACCTTGTCCCAGGTGCTCCAGGGAGGGATCGCCAGGCCGGGCACTCAGGACCTGGTCAAGCGCTACGACATTGAGAGCCACTTTTTCTTCCAACGGGCCATCAACGGCATTCCGGTCATGAACTCGGGAGCCTTCGTGGCCGTTTCCAACAAAGGGCAGATCTCCCAGTTTCAGGTGCGCTGGCCGGTCATGAGGGTGGATCAGTCTCTGCTCAAAGCGGGAGTACTTTCTCAAAAGGAAGTCATCAACAACATCTACAACCGCCTGGTGCAAGACCAGCCATGCGACCAAACCACGAGCATCAAGAAGCTCAACATGTTTATCGCCTATGTTCCCTCGGTGGTAACAAACCCGGACAAGGACAAGATTCCCGAGCCCGCACGCCGGGTTCGCTACACGCCGAAGCTCATCGTCTACTTCCTCCCTGATGCGGACGGGGAGGCCGGCGAAGTTCTCGAATTCGACCTGTTCAACAAGGACGGGAGGCCGGAATCATAAAGACCGCCTCGCGCGTGGGCTCCCCGGAACCCACGCGCCGTTTAGGAAACCTGAAAAACCGGCTTCTTTTGCATGCCGGGGCGCCCATCGTCCCCCTGCATCACCAGGGGCGGAAGAATTGCCGGAGTAAGCAAGGACCCTCGCTTGGTAGGGTTGGACAGGTGATTGACCGAACGAAGGGGAGCACCGCTTTCATGCCGTATGTGAACATCAAGATAACCAAGGAGGGAGCGACCCGGGAGCAGAAGGCCCTGTTGATTCGGGAGGTGACCAGGTTGCTCCAGGAGATTTTGGGGAAAGACCCGCAAACCACCTTTGTGATCCTGGAAGAAATTGAAACGGATCATTGGGGAATTGCGGGGGAGACCGTTACCGTTCGCAGGAAACGCTGACGCCCCAAGGGGGAAGTG
>JARKQW010000347.1 GCA_029974695.1 Syntrophobacteraceae bacterium
ATGAAGGTGGATGTTCGAATCATTGCGGCCACCAATCGGAGCTTGAGAGAGAAGGTGCGGCTGGGGGAATTTCGCGAAGACCTGTACTACCGCCTCAAGGTCGTGGAAATCACCCTGCCCCCTCTTCGAGAGCGCCTCGAAGACGTGCCGCTGCTCATCAAACAGTTTCGCAAACACTTCAACAACTCCCTCAAGAAAAACATTGAAGGGATTTCCGACGAAGCCATGAGCCTACTCATGAATTACCCTTGGCCCGGCAATGTGCGGGAATTGAAACACGCCATGGAACATGCCTTCATTTTATGCCGAGGCCAGACCATTCTGGTGGAGCACCTCCCTGCGGACATTCGAGAAAGCCCGGGCACGTACGCTCGAAAGGCCCCCGTGGAAAAGCAATCGGGAATCACTGCCGAGCAGATCCTCAAGGCTTTGAACCAAACCGACTGGAACAAAGCCAAAGCGGCCCGCGTCCTGGGCATCAGCCGCCAGACCATCTACCGGAAAATCGAAGAACATCGGATCACTCGGTAGAGCGTCGCAGAGGGGACCTTCCGACTCCGAACCGAGAAAAGAGGGAACCCGCCGGCGCTCCGAGACAACACAACCCTCTCGAGAACCCGATTGTCGTCACCCGTAATCCGGTACATCGATGTCACGTAACATGTGTGTATTGTTACAGGATTCTTCCCCGGGAGAGCGGTGACGGGGGGAAAGGTTTCGGGTACTGGGACAAGGTCGGAGTATCAGTCGCCGGGAAGGTCTTCGGAGCTCTTTTTCCCGGCCACTTCGATTCCGTATTTCTTGATCTTGTAGTGAATGGCCCGTCGACTGATACCCAGGAGTTGAGCCGCATCCTTTTGCACCCACCCGGCCTGCTGGAGGGCACGAAGGATGGCATGCCGCTCGCTTTCCTCCAGGGACAACGAGTCGGCCGGAGCTGCCGGCGGTTTGTGGCGGGCGTGGGGAAGCCCGCTCAGGTGCAGGTCGCTGGCGCGCAGCACTCCGTTTTTGCAGAGCACCACCCCTGCCTCGAGGGCGTTTTTGAGCTCCCGGACATTTCCCGGCCAGGGATATTCGCAAAGCCATTTCATGGTCTCGGGGGGAAGGGTCGCAAGGGGCAACCCGTGGCTCTCACAGAACCCTTTGACAAAATGGGCCGCCAGCAGGGGGATGTCCTCCCGCCGGTCCCTCAGGGGAGGGATCCGCAGGGTCACCACCCGGAGGCGATAGTAGAGGTCTTCTCGAAAGTCTCCGTTTTCCACTTCCTCGGGAAGATCCAGGTTGGTGGCCGATATCACTCGACAGTTTACGGGGATCTCCTTCAGGTCCCCAATTTTGCGGATCTTGCGGTCTTCCAAGAACCTCAGGAGACGCACCTGCATTTCGGGGGAGATGTTGCCGATCTCGTCCAGAAAAAGGGTCCCCCGGTCCGAAGCCTCAATGAGGCCCTTTTTGTCTCGGATGGCATGAGTGAACGCTCCCCGAACGTGACCAAACAACTCGCTCTCCAAAAGGCCGGTGGGTGTGGAGCCGCAATCCACCACCACGAAGGGGTGCTCCCGTCGCGGCCCTCTCTGGTGGATCAGCCGGGCCACCCTTTCCTTCCCCACTCCGCTCTCTCCCAGGATCAGCACATTCACGTCGCTGGGAGCAATCCGGTCGATCAAATCGTAGAGCTCTTTCATGGCGGGGCTGTTTCCTCCCGATAGGACCTGCTGGATGGGAGGAAGCCCTTCCTCGGCGACTTTGGGCTGCCGGCTTTTTAGGACTTCCTGGACTTTTTGGAGGAGTTCCCGACCGTCGAAGGGTTTGGTGAGGTATTCCGTCGCCCCGGCTTTCACGGCCTGGACGGCGTCGGGGATGGTTCCGTAGGCGGTGAGAAAGATCACCGGCAAATCGGGGCGCAGGGAGAGGGCCTCGGCCAGGAGATCCATGCCCCCTTTGCCCGGCATCCGGACATCGGATATGACCAGTCTCACCGGGTGTGCCCGGATCAGGTCCATGGCCCGATGAGCATCCGCAGCCCTGAGGACATGGAACCCCGCCGAGGAGAGTCGCGCATCCAGGACCTCGAGGATGTGCACATCATCGTCCACCACCAGGATGGTTGGCTTAGGACTGGGGGTCTTTTCCACAAACCACCTTTCTCACGGGGCAGAAGCCTCTTTCTTTTTCTCCTGGATCTTCAGGTGAATCGCCTCCAGGGAGTCGATCTGGTGCCGGAGCCGTCGAATCTCCTTTTCCTTGGCTTCGAGCCTGTTGCTCATCCGCTCCACCTCTTTTTCCCGATCTCGAAGGAGGTTTTTATACTCCTGTAGGGAGCGATAAAGAAGGATATTCTTGGATTCCATCTTCTTTCGAATTCGAGCCGCCTGCTCGGACTGTTCATCCATGAGGATCGGCTGGGTTACTCGTTCCAGAAAGGGGGTGAGCATTCGGGGATCTTCCTCGCAACCCTGGGCGGAAGCTTTCCGACTCCAGCATTCCCAAAGGGTGAGGGCTTCGCTGAACTCCTCCGAAGTCTGAGCCAGAACCAATCGGGTGCAGGCAAGGGCGTACAGGGCTTTGTGGGAGAGAGCGGGGTTTTCCGCGCTCTCGGTCAAGGCCTCGAAATAGGCCTGGGCCCCCTGGTAATCCTCCCGGGAAAATGCCTGAACCCCGTTTTCCCATGTTTTATTCTCGGCGTCACTGGGGGAAATCACGGGAGCGGAAATCACCGGGGGTTTGTCCACGGGGCCGTGAGCCCCCGGCATTGAACCGCATCCTCCCAGAAATCCCAGAAAAGCCGCCGCCAAAATCCTGGTCCAGGGCATAGTATTCCTCCCCACGATCTTGCACAAACCCATGAACTACTCCTCGGACACCGCCGGAAGCGTGAAGCCGAAGGTGCTCCCGCGCCCCACTTGACTTTCCACCCAGATGCTCCCCCCGTGGGCTTCCACGATGTGCTTGGAGATACTGAGCCCCAGGCCGACTCCGTCCATCTGCTTGCGTACCCCGGAAGCCCGATAATACTTGTGAAACACCATGGACAGTTCCTTTTCGGGGATCCCCGGACCTGCGTCGGACACGGAAAACCGCACACGATCCGATCCTTCGGCAAAATCCCGGTCTACCCGGACCAGGATTTCGGTTCCCGCCGGAGAAAACTTGATGGCGTTTCCGATGAGATTCAGCATTACCTGCTGGAGATGCTCCGCGTCCGCCATGACGCGGGGAAGATTCGGCGCCATTTGGGGGGAAACGAGAATCCCCTTGGCCTCGGCCGCCGGGGCCAATCGATCGATGCTGCCCGTCACGAAGTGGGACGGGGAGATGGGGACCGGATGGATGCGCAGCCCCCCGGCCTCGAGCCGGGATACCTGGAGAAGATGGTTCAACAGATCGCTGATCCGCTCGATTTCACTGCTGGCAATCTGCAGGAATCGCCTCTGCCGGTCGTTGATTTCTCCCATGACCTCTTCGACAATGAGATTGACCGATTCGCGAATGGAGGTGAGGGGTGTACGGATTTCATGGCTCAGCATGGAGACGAAGTCCGAGCGCATGCGTTCCTCCTCCTTGAGTCGAACCGCCATCTCGTTGAAGGCCCCCGCCAGTTCCCCGAACTCGTCCTTGGAAGTGATTCCGATGGGCTCCCGCAGTCCTTCGTGGGAGATGTCGCGAATGCCTTTGCGAAGCTCCCGCAGGGGACGGACCATGGAGTGGGTGAGGAAGATGCCCCCCATGAGCCCCAGCAGGACGGAAAATCCCAACCCCAAAAAACCCCACCGCACCGCCATGCGGCCGCGGTCCGTCAGGGTCCTCATCTCCGATTCGATGGCCAGCTCATTGCTTGCCCGTGCCTTGGAGATCCTCTGGACCCAGTCGTTGAGAATGGCCTCGGGAATCCACAGGACCTTGGAGGGTTCTTCCTCGTCCAGGCCTTCGCCCGATTGGGGCAACTGGGCACGATAGTGCTGGTACAGCCGATCCCAGGGGTCCTCGGCAGTGCCTTCCCGGGTCCTCAGAACCAGGATCTCCTCGAGGTTCCTCTCGAACTCGCGCTGGGCCGAGATGAAGTACTGCTTGTAGTCCTGCTTCTTGAGCAGATCGTACTTGTTCTGGCTTTCCTCCATCCAAAGTAGGCTTTCGATCATCTTCTTGGAGGCGGAGGAAATCTTGTAGTTCTTGTTGACCAGGTTCTCGGAAATGCTGACGATCTGGCGAATGTCGACGAAGAGCACCAGGATGGTCGCGTAGAAGATGAAGACCATGGCAAAATACCAGACGAAAAGCTTGATCATGATGCCGAATCTGATCTTCATCCGCATTCCGTGATTCTTCCTCGCGTCTCCGGGACCGATTCATGCCGTTGCCCAGGGCCTCAGCCGCAAACGAGCGGCTTACCCTCCCATCGGCCCTGCCCGCACGGGAGGGAAGACCCCCCCACCCCTGGATGGGAAAGGATCGAGGAGAAGGGGAACCGCCTGCCTGAGAATCATTGGATAAAGTCACCCGGGGGAAGGGAGGGCGAAACCTTCGTGTGTCCGCGGTCCCGCAGGTCGGCCGTCTTCGGTTGACCGGAAAATCATAGTGGAGAAAGACAACGGAGTCAATTCCGCCTCTCCCACCCGGGGGGAAACCCTTGGGAAACTGAGGAAGACGCCGGGCGAGAAGACCCGCTGCAAAAAGCACAGAGCCCGCGGACGGGGGGAACGCATCGGACCTTCCACGGCATTACGGCTTCACACGGAGAACGATTGGATGTAAGATGGTCCCGCGGATCCGGGGTCTTTCCAGAGAGGGAAAACCATGGGATGGATGTGGAAAAGAACCTTTCATGACCCGGCTTCACAGGAGCTTCCATTTCTCCGCAACCGCATGAGGTTTCTCCGCATGCAAAAACCCGCTTCGGTTCGCGCCGCTTTCGGTGTCCTCCTCCTGGGCGCTTTCCTGTTCACCGCCTCAATCTCCTCGTCCCAAACCGGACAAAACGGTCCCTGGAAGCGAATCGACGAGGGACTTCACCTGGGAACCTTCGACGCTCCCCAGAAATCGGAGGTCGGCGACTCGAAGATCACGGTCCTGAAAGCAGACCCGACTCTCTACACTCTCAAGCTCCTATGCGCCTCGGAACACAGCTGGAAAAAGCTCACGGTCAAGGAATGGTGTCGGCAACACCAACTGCTGGCGGGAGTGAACGCCGGGATGTACCAGGAGGACGGATATACCAGCGTCGGCTATATGAAGAACTTTCTGCACATCAACAACCCGGGCCTCAACGGCAACAACACCATCCTTGCCTTCAATCCCACCGACCCATCCCTGCCCCAAACCCAAATCATCGACCGCGAATGCCAGGATTTCCATTCTCTCAAGAACAAGTACCAAACCATGATCCAAAGCATTCGGATGATCTCCTGCAATCGGAAAAACGTATGGCATCCTCAGCAGGGGAAATGGAGCATCCTGGCCATCGCCATCGATTCCGGCGGCAATCTCCTGATCCTTTTTTCCCAGTCACCGTATTCCGTATACGATTTCATCAACAACCTTCTGGCCCTTCCCCTCTCGATCCAAACCGCCATGTACCTCGAGGGAGGCCCTCAGGCCAGCTTTTACCTGTACGCAGGGGACACGGAAGTGGAAATGTATGGAAGTGTCGAGACCGGTTTCGGGCAGACGAACATGTTCCAGATGGCGTGGCCGATCCCCAATGTCCTGGGATTGGTTCGAAGGTCCGAGGAACCTTCCTAGACTCATCCCTACATGCACCCTGCGCTTTGTCACGAAGGCTCATGCCACACGACTTCCACCGGATTGCGATAGGGTAGGCGGTGATAGGAATAGAGCGGATATCCCACCATCATCATTCCAACAATCTCTTTGTCGGAACTCAAACGGAGCAGGCGGGGGATCCCCGGATGCTGTTGAGCGCACACCTGAGCGTAGCCCGCCCAACAAGTCCCCAGTCCCAGGGTGGTGGCATAGAGCTCCACGTACTCGAGTGCCAGGTACGCCGTGACCCGGGCCGGAAGAAGGTCCTTGGGAGCACAGGCCGCAATGAGTTGGGGAGCGTCTCTCAGAACCCGGTCCTCTCCTCGTTCCCACGACCGGATGACGCCCGACATGTGCAGACTGCGGGCCAACTGCTCCTGGACCCGGCAGAACTCGCGCATCCACTCGATGACGATGGACCCGATCTGTCGCAGGACCTGCCCATCCTCCACGATGATGTAGGAGAGTCCCTGGGAGTTATGACCGGACGGCGCATACCGGGAGGCTTCGAGCAATTGAAGGAGGGTATCCCGGGGCACCGCTTCTTTTCGATAGCGGCGGACGGATCGCCGGGTTCGCAGGAACTCGAGGGCTCGGGCACGGTCCAGGGAGCCCCCGGGAAGACAAGGGTCTTGCAGGGACAACGGGTTGCGCGCATTGTCCAAAGCCCCGTGAGGGCAGACGGCCACGCAGTGGCCGCATCCGATGCAGTGGTGCCCGGCGTTGGGAAGGACCCGAGGCCCCCCTTCGGGGTCCAGTTCCAGGATCCCCAGGGGACACACGTCCACACAGGCACCGTCTCGATCACACGCGGTCAAATCGACCTTGAGCAGACTCATGGTGGTATTCCTTCTTTTCGAACGACCTTGGATTCATCGGGGGCAGCCTTCTCCGATCCTTGCGCCGGGCCTCGGAAGCCGCCTTTTGCCTCGTCCCCGGGATGAGCTGCGACCGGGCGGCCGGTGCTGCACGCGGGATCGCTTTTCCCGCCCCGGCAGTCCCAAGTACCATGATCCATCCCCCGGCATTCATCAAGGCCAATCTTGCCCCTCGGACCTCCTCTCCGACCGGAAACCGACTCCGGGCAACGGGGCGCGGTCGCCTTCCCTCTTCCCGAAAAAACCATTGGACAGTCCCCGGGATTTCCTTTATGGAGCAAAGGGACCCGGGGATGAGGCTCATCCATCCTAAGAGCCCATCCTCTCACCATCCCACCGATCTCATGAAGGTGAGCGCCGCCGTATGGATTCTTCAACCACGAATTCCAGTGGGACCACGGGAACATCCCTCCAAACCCGGTCTTCGTCGGCTTCAGAGGTTTCCTTCACCGTCGTCCGAATCTTTTTGGGAATCGTCTTCTTTGCGGCGAGTGCGGACAAGATCCTTCATCCGGCCCCTTTTGCCCGGATTGTTTACAACTATCAGATCCTGCCCTCGAGCCTGGTCAATCTGGCCGCCATCATTCTGCCCTGGACGGAATTGCTCCTGGGCCTCTTCCTCCTTGCCGGATGGTGGCTCTACGGAACGGTGTTGCTCAGCGGCGCTCTTTTCACCGTTTTCCTGGGGGCCCTTGCGTTCAATGCGGCCCGGGGGCTGGACATCCATTGCGGGTGCTTTTCCACCTCCCTCGAGGCCGGAGGGGGAACCGTCTGGACCATGGTTCGGGACCTGGGATTCTGGGTCATGGCACTGTATTTGGGCTGCCGTCTCTTTTTGAGAGGGCGGCCCTCCGAAAGAGGGAAGCAAGGGGAGGACCCGAGGTGCC
>JARKQW010000361.1 GCA_029974695.1 Syntrophobacteraceae bacterium
GCCCACCCCTCTCCAGCAACGGGCGCTCGATCTCCTGGGTGTCGGACTTATAGTGTAGACAGTAACACTGATGGCGGTACATTAGATTTGTATGCCATATCAATATATTACACATTCCTATTTATGGAACTTCGGTTTAACCGGCAAGGGCCGGGTAAATATAGCTTCTGAGGAAACAGGAAAATAGCCACCATTCTTGATCAGATAGACCTGGGCACCATTGCCCTGCCCCATTTCCAGCGCGGCTTTGTCTGGAACCGCGATCAGGTGAAGGGACTTATCAATTCCCTTCTAGGCCACCTCAGCGCAGACCGAGCTGGGCATGCTCAATGTGGCCAGGGCCAGCCTGGATCTGTTGGGGGATAATCCATGACCAACCTTCCCGCCAACCCGCCCGCCCCGTTCCGAGCTCCTCATCTACCAGACCGAGGATGGCCGAACCCGTATTCAGGTCCCGCTTGAGGATGAAACGGTATGGCTGACGCAGAAGCTCATGGCAGAATTGTTCCAAAAGGATGTGCGGACCATCAATGAAGCTATCCGCAACATCTTTGCCAAGGGGAGTTGTCGCCGGAATCAGTTGTCCGGAATTTCCGGATAACTGCCGCGGACGGCAAAACATATGACACCCAACACTACAACCTGGATGTTGTCATTTCGGTGGGTTACCGGGTCAAATCCCATCGCGGCACTCAGCTCCGCATCTGGGCCGCCCAGCGGCTGCGGGAATATATTGTCAAACGGTTGTTCAAGAGTGGTTCCGACCGCTTCCGTGAACGATGGCGAAGAGACTATGCCGTTGCCGGCACACAGGGACTGTCTCTCCGTCATCTCTACAGGGCCATGGCTTTCCTGGGAGAAGAGACCCGAGACCAAGCGCGTGCCCCCCGCTGCACCAAGGAAGTCATCGAGGAAGCCCTGTTCCTGCACAACCGTCATCTGTTCGGCAGCCTCGATTTGGTGTTCTTCGATACGATCTCGATCACCTTCGAGGGAGCTGGAGGAAAAACGATCGGCCGGAGGGGGTTCGGCGCGGTTGGCCGTCCGCAGTCAATGTGCCGGGGTCTGCGGCAAGGTCTTTCAGGCCGTCGCCGTTGCCATGCCACCCACCATCAGGGAGATCTAACGGCTCAAATGACATCCGGTAGTGCCACACGCTATTCGTGTGCTCGCATCTTGCTGTTATCCCAGAAGAAGTTTATTGATAGCGTTGAAGATGAGTCCGAGTGATACGGCGGTAATCATTGTTTCCACGCACGGAGGGGGTGAACCGATGAGCGATCCGGAAACGCTCAGTGCATGGCGATTGACCCCGCGCACGTGGGGGTGAACCGGCCGGGGTGGAGTTTTCCGTAGGGTGGAAGAGGCCCCGGCAGGTGGGGGCTCTCTTCCACCCGGGCATGGGCTACCCTTTGAGCACGGCAAAGAGGGTGTTTTCTCCCCGTTGAATCAGGACCAGGTGCCGGTCGGGGGACTTGCCTCCGTTCAGTCGTTCCTTCACGTCCTCGGGCGAGGAAACCGGGTGGCGATCCACCTCGAGGAGGATATCCCGGGGTCGAATGGATGCCTCCTCCGCCGGGCTTCCCGGTTTCACCTGCACCACCAGCACCCCCCGGTCGCCGACGATTCCGTGCCTTTGGGCCAGGTCGGGGGTGAGTTCCCGGAGCATGAGTCCCCATTTGCCTTGGGCCGGTTCCTCGGCGTCGGTTTCCCGGGCGGTCTGGGAGGGAGACCCGGCGATTTTGGCCTCGAGGGTCAATTCCTTCCCGTTCCGAAGAACCCCGACGGTCGCCTTTTCCCCCACGGGAGTGGCCGCGACCATGGCCGGGAGCTGCCTGCTGTCCTTGACCGGTTTACCGTCGTACTCGAGGATGACGTCTCCCCGTTTGATCCCGGCCTTGTCCGCCGGGCTTCCCCGGGTGACGTCTCCCACCAGGGCCCCCTTAGGATCGGGCAGATTCAACGCCGCCGCCAGGTCTTCCGTGACGGGTTGGATGGTCACCCCCAAGTGCCCCCGGGTGGCCTCCCCGTGGCTGATGAGCTGGGGAACGAGGGTTTTTGCCATATTGACGGGGATGGCAAACCCGATACCCTGCCCGTCGGCGATGATGGCCGTGTTGATTCCAACCAGCTCTCCTTGGAGGTTAAAAAGAGGCCCCCCCGAGTTGCCCGGGTTGATGGACGCGTCCGTCTGGATGAAGTCGTCGTAGGGGCCCGCCCCGATGACTCGTCCCTTGGCGCTCACGATCCCAGAGGTGACCGTCCGGCCCAGCCCGAAGGGATTTCCCACGGCCAGGACCCACTCTCCGACCTTGAGGGCGTCCGAATCGCCCATGACCGCCGAAGGAAAGGGTTCTTTGCCTTCAATCTTCAGCACGGCGAGATCCGTCTTGGGGTCTCGGCCCACCACCCGGGCCTTGTATTCTTTCTGATCCGAGAGGGTTACGGTCACTTCCCGGGCTTTCTCCACCACGTGGTTGTTGGTGAGGATGTACCCGTCGGACCGGATCAGGACCCCCGAGCCCGCGCCCTCGACCCGCCGGGGTCCGGGGGGACGAGGCCCGCCCCCGGAAAATGGACCGAAGAAATCATCAAAAGGGCTCCCCTGAAACGGCATTCCATGAAAACCGGCCCTTTCCACCCGGGTGATCTTGATGTTGACCACCGAAGGGGCCAGCTTCTCCGCCAGTTCCGTGAAGGAGGGTGGGGTGGAAGGCGAAGAAGACCGCGACTCCGTCCCCGGGGAGGTTGCCGCCGTTGCTTGGCC
>JARKQW010000365.1 GCA_029974695.1 Syntrophobacteraceae bacterium
AAAAAGTGGGCATCAACGTGCCCGTGGTCATCCGCATGGAAGGGACCAACGTAGAACAAGGCCGGGAAATCCTCGAGAAATCCGGGCTCAATTTGATAACGGCAAAAGACGTTTCAGATGCCGCCCAAAAAATTGCTGCCATTGCCAAGAGATAGAAGGGGGAAAAATCATGAGCATTTGGGTGGATAAGAATACAAGGTTGTTGGTTCAGGGAATCACGGGTCGGGAAGGTCAGTTCCATACCTTAGCGTGCAAGAACTACGGCACCAACGTGGTGGCGGGGGTTACGCCGGGCAAAGGCGGCCAGAACGTCGAAGGAATTCCGGTGTTCAACACGGTGGCAAAGGCGGTCAGGGAAACGGGCGCCAATGCGGCCATGGTCTTTGTGCCTCCCGCATTCTGTGCCGATGCCATCATCGAATCCATCGAGGCGGAAGTCCCCGTGATCGTAGCCATCACCGAAGGCATTCCCGTCATGGACATGATGAAGGTTAAGAACTACCTGAAATCTTCCAAGAGCCGCCTCATCGGCCCCAACTGCCCCGGCATCATCACCCCGGGCCAGTGCAAGATCGGCATTCAGCCGGGCCACATTCACACCCCGGGCCCCGTGGGCATCGTGTCCCGCTCGGGGACCCTCACCTACGAAGCCGTGCACCAGATCGGGATGATGGGCATCGGCCAAAGCACGGTCATTGGAATCGGTGGGGACCCGGTGAACGGAACCAATTTCATTGACTGCCTCAGCGCCTTCCAGGAGGACCCCGAGACCAAGGCCATCATCATGGTGGGTGAAATCGGCGGGTCTGCGGAAGAAGACGCGGCCGATTTCGTCAAGAAGAACGTGACCAAGCCGGTCATCGGCTTCATCGCCGGTTTGACGGCGCCTCCGGGCCGCCGCATGGGCCATGCGGGCGCCATCATCAGCGGATCGAGCGGTACGGCTCAGGGCAAGATCAAGGCCATGAGAGAGGCCGGAATTACGGTGGTGGAAAACTTGGGCGAGATGGGTCGGATCGCCAAGGAAGCCTTCAAGGAGGTGATATAACCAGTCCTTCCACGAATAAGTCCTGGAACAAACCGTTGGCTGTGGTTTCGGTAAGCTTTTGGAGCTGCCGAAACCGTTCCACGAGCGCCTTGCCCAGGGGGGTGAGCTGAGAGCCGCCTCCCCGGGCGCCTCCGGCCTTCCGGTACAGAAGCGGCTGCCCCAGTCGCGCCTCGGTTGCCTGGATCTTTCCCCATACGGCCCGATAACTCATGTTCATCTCCTTCGACGCCGCCAGGATGGACCCGTGCCGTTCGACGGCATCCAGGATCTTGAGACGCCCCGATCCGAAAACCACCTTGCCTTCCTGGTCCTCGATCCAGATCTTGGATCGAATGACCAGCTGGTCTTCCTTCGAAATCTGTTTCACGGAAATCCTCTCCCTCCCAGGCTTGTTTCGGGACCCCGCCTCAACGGGGAAAACGATGCCGGGTAAGGTCCCGGAACGCCTGCGGCCGCCAACCGCGGCATGGGACCGCCTTTGCTTCGCCGGAACCGGGTCGAATCCGTTCTTGGGACCATGGACCCAAGGACCGTAAGTACGACCTCAATTCGTATACTATACCGGGATTGAGGGCCCCTTGGCAACCAATCCCTGCTGTTTTGCCGGGAGCTGTGGTACAAGAAAGGGGGAAGCCCGCCCAGGGCCCACAGGCAGGCAAAGTTCGTTCCGGTAGGCAATCCCGTGCCGACATGGGTGTCCGTGGCGCGGGGCTACCGGGCAGATCGTTCAACAGGGGAATAGACGGGAAAATACCATGTCTACGTTTCTAAGGGTCAAATCGACCCGGGAAGTTCTTGAAATCGTCCGGAAGTTCCAACCCCTCGGAGCCGAGACGGTCCCGCTCGGGAGGGCCTGGGGCCGGGTTCTTGCCGAACCCGTTCACTCCCGGGAACCGGTGCCGCACTTTCCCCGGGCAACCATGGACGGCTACGCCGTTCGGGCCCGGGACAGTTTTGGGGCCTCGGAAAACCTGCCGGCCCTCCTCGAGGTGTCCGGACACGTGTGCATGGGAGAGGGCTACGCCGGAGAGGTCGAGCCGGGAAAGGCCGTTTCCATCCCCACGGGGGGAATCCTACCGGCCGGGGCCGATGCCGTCGTGATGATCGAATTCACCCACCCCCTGGACGAAACCACCATCGAGGTCTTCAAACCCGTTGCCCCGGGGGAGAACGTGCTGGGAATCGGGGAAGACATTGCCGAGGGGCAGGAAGTGTTTCCCCGGGGCCGGCGATTGAGGTCCCAGGACGTGGGAGTCCTTGCGGCTCTCGGACTGCCCGAGATCCCGGTCTACCGGCGTCCCCGAGTGGCGGTTCTCTCCACGGGAGACGAGATCCTTCCCGCCTTCACCCGGAATCTTCCCCCGGGAAAGGTGCGGGACATCAACAGCTTCACACTGGCCGCCATGGTCGAGGAATCCTCGGCAGTGGTGGGCACCCGCGGCATTCTTTGCGATCACCTGGATTCCCTGGTCTCCGCCTGTTGCGACGCCTTGGACCGCCACGAGGTCCTGATCCTGTCGGGAGGAAGCTCGGTGGGAAGCCGAGATCTCACCATCGAAGTCCTCGAACGACTGGCCGACGCTCAGATCCTGGTCCACGGCATTGCCGTTCGCCCGGGAAAACCCACCATCTTGGCCCGCGTCGACGACAAGCTGGTGTGGGGACTCCCCGGGCAACCCGTTTCAGCCGTCATGATCTTTCAAACCTTTGTGAGACCCTCTCTGGAAAGGCTTCAGGGATTGGAAGGGGTGGATTTTGCCGACTCGGGATTCCCGAGACCGGCGGTTCTGAACCGGCGACTGCCCTCGGTTCATGGAAGAACGGATCTTGTGCCGGTGATCCTGTCTCGGGAGGACTCCACCTGGCTGGCCACACCGGTGTTCGGAAAGTCCGCCATGATCCACGTACTGGCCCGGTCCGACGGGTATGTACTGGTGCCCGAGCACGTGGAGGGTCTGGACCAGGGGACGCCGGTGAACGTCTATCCCTATTCGTTACGGGGAGGGTCGGTTGGGCAGGGGGGGTCGGGTCCAGGGGCTGGGAGGCTGGGAAGCGACGGGGTGAAAGCGGGGGGCCGGGGTGCGCCCCCCTCGGGCTACGGTCTTACCGGGGAACGAACGGGCTCCACGTCTTCCACGTCCAGTTCCACGCTCACGGACCGCTGGATGATGTCCACGCTCACCACCAACCGTCCTTTCTTGGGATTGTGGCGCAGGAGAATTCCACAGCAGCCGGCCATGGGTCCGCGAATGACCTGAACCCAGTCGCCCCGGTTCAGGTAGGCGTGCGGGCTCAGGGGCGCCGAGGACTCAATCAGGGTCTTTAGATTGTCGATCTGGAAATCCGGGATGGGGAGAGCGCCTTCGGAATTCCGAACGAGGCTCACGGCTCCGGGGGTTTTCAGAATATGCACGTGGGAGTAGTTGTCGAGGACGGAATGAACGAACACGTAGCCTGGAAACAGCGGCGTGTGAATCCGTTTCCGGCGGTCCCTCCTCTTGCTCCAGGACTCCACCAGGGGAAGATAACAGTCGACGGATCGTTCCTCGAGACGCCTGGTCACTTCCTTTTCGTGGTTCACCTGGACGTAGAGGGCAAACCAGCATAGTTCATTCCCCGTCAGTTTTGGATACCAGACCGGGCCGCGGGGCTCTTCTTGAATCCCGTGGGGGATCACGACCCTGGGATCGTTGGAATCACTCACGCCTTGTCCGCCTCCAGAGTTCCCTTTCTTGGGGCCGCCCTGCCTTCCCTTTGAAGACGCCGGACCTGCTCCGGGAATATCGCCGGAGGATGCGCGGGGTCCGATAATCCGTTGAGGGGCGAACCCGTCAACGAGAATCCCCGGTTTTTCTTTGGGCTTTCCGGACCCGGTCCGATGCCCAGGGGGTGGGGATTCTCAGGGTTTGACCTTCCCGATTTTGATACACCAGGTAGCCCTTGTCCAGGGCATGTTGAAAAAGATCCCGGGTCAGGGCCACGTCGAGCATGCAATACTCGATGAGGGAATCCCATGCTCCTTGACGAAACCACCGGACCGCCTGGACTCCGTCGGCTCCTTTGGCCTTTCCCAGCGTTTTTTCGGCCAGGTGATGCAACCCCACCCGAAACCCCAGGTGGGCGTGGATCTCTTTGAGGATGTCCACGGTGGGGAGCCGGTTTAGGTCCACGGACGTGTACGCTTGGAGCACCGCATAGTCGAAGGACAGGATATTGAATCCCACCACCAGGTCCAGTTGTTCGAGATGATCCACCAGGGCCGGAACCTCCTCCTCCCGGTAAACCCGGAAGTCCTCGAACTTGGTATCGTAGACCACGGCCACGGAAATCCCCATGAGGTGTTTGTTGCCCCAACCTCCCACTTCGTCGGCCAAGCGCTGAGTTTCGAGGTCGAGGAACCCCATGCGCGGGGGACGCTCTTCCGGTTCCGCATGGGGGCGGGCCTTCCTGTCTGCGGGGGACTCGCCGGTTTCCTGAGGGATCTCTTCGGTCAGTTTCCACTCTCCCACCAGGTAGCGCAGCACGGAGAGGGCGGCGCCCTTGTCCAGGGGTTTATTGCCCGAGCCGCACTTGGGAGAGTGGATACAAGCGGGGCAGCCGTCCTGGCAACCGCAGGAGGCGATCAGTTCCCGGGTTTTCTCGAGGAGCGGCAGGATGATTTCGTAGCCCCGGGCCGCCAACCCGATTCCTCCCGGGTAGCCGTCGTAGATGAAGATGGCCCCTTTGCCCACCTGGGGATGTTGCGGGCAGGAAATGCCCCCGATGTCGTTTCGGTCACAAAGGGCGAAAAGGGGGAAGATGCTGATCATGGCGTGCTCGACGGCGTGGATTCCCCCCATGAAATGGAGCTGCGCCTTCTGAACGCTCGCGGCAATGGAAGGCTCGAACTCGACCCAAAAGCCGACGGTTTCGAATTCCTGGGGCGGGAGATCCAGGGGAGAGGTCCCCAAGAGCTCCTGGGAAAAGAGCCGTCTTTTCTCGTAGCCCAGGATGTGCTCCGTCACCTTGAGGCGCCCCAACCGAATGAGAAAATTTCCGGACGGCTTGGACGCCAAGATTTCGAGGATCTCGGTTTCCTTGTCCGTCTTCACCCGGGTAAAATAGGGCACGTTGCATTGGGTCACCTGGATCACCCGCTTTTCCAGGTCCAGGCTTTCCACCTGGTAGGACTCTCCCCGGTGGAGATAGACGGCTCCGGGATGGCACTCGCGAAGGGCTCGTATTCCCTCGTTTTTCCCCAGGGGGATGCTCTTTTCCCCGGGGGATTCCGCCCGGCGCAGAATGGCAAAGGAAGCCCCGACGCTGCGGATGTCCACCCGGCGGTGGGGATTGTGAACCCCCGAGATCCACTGGTTTCCGTCGGACGTCCGGTGCAATCGCCCCCCCTGGGTCAGTAGGTTCAGGGCTCTCTGATACGCCTCGCCCTGGAATTCCCTTTCCAGCCTTTCGAGGGGTTCTTCGGCGGCGGCACAGGGAAGGTGGGCCTTGAGGATTTCGGGATTGAAGGGGTCGGTTACCGCGATCTCGTAGGGGCTTTCGAGAAACTCCCGGGGATGGTGGGCGATGTACTGATCGAGGGCGTCCGACTGGGGCAGCAGGATGATGGCCGATTCCCGGCCGCTCCTTCCCACCCGTCCTCCCCGCTGCCAGGTGGTCATCACCGTGCCCGGGTAGCCCACCAGGATGCAGACGTCCAGGCCGCCGATGTCGATCCCCAGTTCGAGGGCGCTGGTGGAAATGACGGCGTCCAAGGATCCCCCCGCCAGTTTCTGTTCGATGGAGCGCCGTTCCTCAGGAAGGAACCCGGCCCGATAAGAGCTCACGCGCTTGGCGAGGCGGGGGTCCATGCGCATGACGCTCAGGTGGACCAACTCCGTGAGTCGCCGGGACTGGGTGAAGGCAATGGTCTTCAACCCCATCCGAGCGGCCTGGACCACCAGTCGAGCCGCAACGCCCGAGGCGTGGGTCGCCTGGAGGTCTCCGGTCTCAAGGAAAATGAAGTGGCGTTGGGCCTGGGGCGCTCCGTTTTCCCGGACGATCTCGAATTCGTGGAAATCCCCCACGAGCTGGCCGGCCAGTTGCCCCGGATTGGCAATGGTGGCGGAGAGGAAAATGAACTGGGGGGAACTTCCGTAATACCGACAAATTCTTTGAAGCCTGCGGAACACCTGGCTCACCTGGCTCCCGAAAATCCCGCGATAGGTATGCATCTCGTCGATGACGACGAACCGGAGGCTCTTCCAGAACGTCTCCCACTTGTGGTGAAAGGGGAGGAGAGCGTAATGGAGCATATCGGGGTTGCTCAGCAGGATATGGGGAGGATGCCGGCGGATCTTCGATCGCTGGTAGGGGGGAATGTCCCCGTCATAGACGGCGGAGGTGAACGAGAAGGCAGGGTCCTCCTCCCTGCCCGTCTTGAGAAGGGCTTCCAGATTGGCCAGCTGATCTCGAATGAGTGCTTTGATGGGAAAAAGGTAAAGAGCCCGGATTCCCGGTTCCTTCAGCAGACGTTCGGTGACGCTCAAATTGTAGATGAGGGACTTGCCGCTGGAGGTGGGTGTGGCCACCACGACGTTTCGTCCCGCCCGGATATGCTCGATGGCCGCGGCCTGATGGGAGTAAAGTCTCGTGATGCCCTGGCGCGCCAGGATTTTGCCCAGGGTCTCGGGCAAAGGGATCGCCGGGTTGGCGTGTTGGGCTTCCCGGGCCGGAAGAACGGCGTGGTGAAGGACCTTTCGGTCCGCTCTTTCCTGGTGGAGCAAAGCCTGCAGGTAGCGCTGAATCACGGGTTCCTGATCCTGGGAAGTGGGTTCACTCATCACAGGGTTCCACGGAAAGGCCCCCCGGATCCCGGTCCGTCACAGTAACCCAAAAGACAACCGTTGGGCAAGCTCGGACACGGGACCCCGAGGTCCGGAAAAGGCCCCCATGGGCTCTGGATGGGCTTCCGTGGTTTCGCTTCTATCGTTGGGCGGGTTATGATAGTATCGTCGGGCGAAATTCTCCGGTCCCCCACAAGGAGGAGCCCATGCAACACGAGGATTGGATCAAGAAGATTCACTGGCTGGGACACGATTGCCTGCGCCTGGACGGAAGCGTGACGGTCTACTTCGACCCCTTCCGGATTTCCCCGGGGGTGGGCGCGGACCTCATCCTCATCACCCACGACCACTACGATCACTGTTCTCCCGAAGACGTGGAGAAGATCCGGAAGAAAGAGACGACCATCGTCACCGACGCCGCCTCGGCTCGAAAGCTCGAGGGCGACGTTCGGGTCGTCAAGGCCGGGGATCGATTACAGGTCAAGGGGGTCGAGATTGAAGTCCATCCTTCCTACAACACCAACAAGACGTTCCATCCCCGGAAGGCGGGAATGCTGGCCTTTGTGGTGACCCTGGACGGGGTCCGCTATTACCATGCGGGAGACACGGACCTGATTCCGGAAATGGAGGGCCTGACGGTGGATGTGGCCTTTCTCCCCGTGTCCGGCACCTACGTCATGACGGCCGAGGAAGCGGTGCAGGCGGCCCGGCGGATCAAGCCCAAGGTCGCCATTCCCATGCACTATGCGGCCATCGTCGGCACGGAACAGGATGCCCTGGCATTTCGGGATGCCCTTCGGGGGGAGATGGAAGTGGTGGTCCTGACCCGGGAATCCTGAAAAGTCTCCCCGGGAAAAGAGGAAAGCGCCGATGGCGGCATACGTGCAGGCTTGCAAAGACGGTTCCTTGGCGGAGAAGATTCGGCGCGGCCTGCGGTGGTTGACCAAATGCACCCTGTGCCCTCGTATGTGTCGAGTCGATCGAACGGCCGGGGAGACGGGCTATTGCCGGACGGGGCGTCACGCCGTGGTGGCGAGCCATGGTCCCCATTTCGGAGAAGAATCTCCCCTGGTGGGCAGGAGAGGGTCCGGCACCATCTTTTTTTCCCACTGCAATCTGTTTTGCACCTTCTGCCAAAACTACGACATCAGCCATGGGGGCGAGGGGGTTCCCGTGGGAGCCGAGGGTTTGGCCGACCTTATGGTCCACCTGCAAAACCGGGGATGCCACAACATCAATTTCGTCACTCCCTCCCACGTGATCGTGCAGATTCTCGAAGCCTTGCCCATCGCCGTGGAACGGGGACTCGAGGTGCCCCTGGTGTACAACACGGGCGGATATGACCGGGTGGCGGCCCTCAAGCTCCTGGACGGGATCGTGGACATTTACATGCCGGACTTCAAGTTCTGGGACCCGGGGGTGGCCTCCGAGCTTTGCAACGCTCCCGACTACCCGCAACGGGCTCGGGACGCCCTGCGTGAAATGCATCGTCAGGTGGGAGATCTTCGAACGGACGGGGCCGGAATCGCCTACCGGGGGCTCCTGGTTCGCCACCTGGTGCTGCCCCAAGGTCTTGCAGGCACCGGGGACGTCCTGGGGTTTCTGGCCCGCGAACTTTCCACCAATACGTACGTGAACGTCATGGACCAGTATCATCCGTGCGGCAACGCCGTAGGGTCGCCGCAGATGGGAAGAAGAGTCACGGGGAAGGAGTTCGGGGAGGCGTTGCGGATGGCCGAGGAGGCGGGGCTGACCCGCCTGGATCAGCGGCACAGGCATTGGCTGACCATCGAGTTGTAGACGCTCTGAGGGAGGGGGTTTGTATGGCCAGGATTGACGCATTTTTCAAACTGATGAACGAACAGAAGGCATCCGACCTTCATCTGGTATCCGGACAGCAACCGGTGCTGCGGATCCGAGGAGAGCTCGAGCGCGTCAAGTACAAGGTCCTCGATGACGACGACCTTCGGGCCATGCTGTACGAAATCACCCCCGAGGACAAGATCAAGACCTTCGAGGAAACGGGCGACCTGGACTTTGCCTACGAGATCCCGGGACTCGCCCGTTACCGGGCCAACTTCTTCCGCCAGAAGAACGGCATCGGGGCCGTCTTTCGGGAGATTCCCAGCGAGATCCTCTCCACCGAACAGCTGGGGTTGCCCGCCGTGGTGAGTCGCCTGGCCATGTTGCCCCGGGGCCTGGTGCTGGTTACGGGACCGACGGGAAGCGGGAAGTCCACCACCCTGGCGGCGGTCATCGACGAGGCGAATCGGAAGCGCAAGGACCACATCATTACCGTCGAGGACCCCATCGAGTTTGTCCACGTGAGTAAGAGCTGCCTGGTGAACCACCGGGAGGTGGGGTCTCATACGATGAGCTTTTCCACGGCGCTGCGGGCGGCTTTGCGCGAGGACCCCGACATCATCCTGGTGGGGGAAATGCGGGACCTGGAAACCATCCGCCTGGCCATTGAAGCGGCGGCCACCGGGCACCTGGTCTTCTCGACCCTTCACACCACCAGTGCCGCTAAGACCGTGGATCGTGTGATCGAGGTGTTTCCCACGGGAGAGCAGGCCCAGATCCGCTCGACCTTGGCCGACGGACTTCGGGCCGTGGTTTCCCAGACCCTTTTCAAGCGCATCGACGTCAAGGGTCGAATGGCCGTCCTCGAGATTCTCATCGCCACCCACGCCGTGAGGGCCATGATTCGGGAGGCGAAGACCCACCAGATCCCGTCAGCCCTGCAGACGGGGAAGAAGTACGGGATGCAGACCCTGGACGACGGAATCCTGGCTGCACTCAAAGCCGGGAAGATCGGTCCCGACGATGCCTACGCCAAGTGCGTGGACAAGGAAAAATTCCGCCCTTACCTGACGGAGCCGCCGCTGGACTTTACGGAGGTGTAGAGCCCGGCCGCGCACAAGGATTCCGTCCCCCTCGCACACCTTCCCGGGCCGTAAGACATGGGAGAGGAAGCCGTCCCGCCTCCTTGGGCGGGAGTGAACGGAGAAGCGTAAAGGGTCTGTTGGGAAAAGAATCCCCGGCGTGCGGGTCCGACCCCCCGGTGGTTCTCCCCGGGGATTCCGGCCGCGGATCCGCAAAGGAATTTTCATTGGGGGTGAAATCATGAGAAGAAAAGAGTTGGACTACGTTCTAACCCGAATCCTGGAGGAAAACCCGAGGGCTTCCGACCTCAATTTCACGGTGGGCAAACCCATGCAGGCGGAGGTCGACGGCCGGCTCAAGGCGGTCTGCCCCGATCTCATCGCGGACAAGCTCACCCCCTTCCACACGGAAACCATCGCCATGAACCTCATCGCCGGGGACCGCAGAAACATCCAGAACCTGCTGAACCAGGGTTCCTGCGACCTTTCCTACCATCTGCCCGGAAAGGCACGATTCCGCGTCAATGTATTCTCCCAGCGGGGCACGTACTCCATCGTCATGCGGCAGTTGCCTACCAAGATCGCTTCCATAGAGGAACTCCGGCTGCCCCCCGTTTTCAAAAAGGTCGCCGAGGAAAAGTTCGGAATCGTTTTCGTGACCGGCGCTACGGGAAGCGGCAAGTCCACGACCCTGGCCGCCATCCTCAACGAGATCAATCTTCAGAAGGCCGTGCATGTGGTGACCCTGGAAGACCCCGTGGAATTCGTACACCCTCAGAAAAAGGCCACCTTCAACCAGAGGGAGCTGGGGCTGGATTTCGATGCCTTTGCCAGCGGGCTCCGGGCGGCCCTTCGCCAGGCCCCCAAAGTCATCCTGGTGGGAGAGATGCGCGATCGGGAGACGGTTGAAATCGGTCTGAGCGCCGCCGAAACGGGGCACCTGGTTATGACGACCCTTCATACCATTGATGCGGGCCAAACCATTAACCGGCTGGTGGGAATGTTCGAGCTCGAGGAAGAACGACTCATCCGCATTCGTCTGGCGGACACTCTCCGCTGGGCCATTTCTCAGCGGCTGCTCCCCAGGGAGGGGGGAGGCCGGGTGGCGGCTTTCGAAATCATGGGAAACAACCTCCGGGTGAGGGAATCCATCATCAACGGAGAAAGTGAGGGCAAGACCTTCTACGAAATGATGGAACAGGCCCAGCCGTTCGGATGGATGACTTTCGACAGCTGCATCGTTCGCCACTACGAACAAGGCTACATCAGTGAGGAGACGGCCATGGCCTACGCTTCCAAGAAGGCCGTGGTGAAGCGGGGCATCGACCAGATTCGGTCGGCCCGGGGCGAAAAGACCACGGACATCGAAGGGCTCAGGATCGACCAGGAATATGCCCGGAGAATCGAATAAGGCAATGTCTTCATCGGGGTTGTGGCCCCCGGATCGATCCCTTTACGTGGTGACGGATTGCCGTTGGCTGGAAGGCCGGTCCCTCGAGGACGTGGTCGCTGCGGCCCTTCGAGGGGGTGCGGGGGTGATCCAGTACCGAGAAAAGACCGCTTCCACCCGGCACATGGTGGAAACGGCCTCGAAGCTTTGCGCCCTGTGTCGACGACACGGCGCCGTCTTTCTGGTGAACGACCGCGTGGATGTGGCCCTGGCGGCGGATGCCCACGGAGTCCATCTGGGACAGGAAGACATGCCCGCGAGGGCGGCAAGGCGAATCCTGGGTCCGGGCAAAATCCTGGGAGTGAGCATTCATGACGAAGAAGAAATCCTTCGGGCCGAAGAAGACGGAGCGGATTATGTTTCCGTCTCTCCCGTCTTTGCCACTTCCACCAAGCCCGATCACCAAAGTCCCCTGGGGGTCCGGGGCACCTGTGTCCTGGTCCGGCGAAGCCGACTTCCCGTGGCGGTCATCGGCGGAATCGACGAAACCAACCTGGAACCGTTGGTTCGGTGCGGGGTCCGGGGAATCTGCGTGGTGTCGGCCGTCATGGCCGCGAGAGACCCCGAGGGGGCATCGAGAAGGCTCTGCCTCGGAATTCGGGAAGTCCTGAAGACCCTCCCCCAATCATGAGGTCGGCCCGGAGGGGTCCCGGGAAGGATTTGGGATTGAAGATCACGGATATTGGCGAGTTCGGCTTGATATCCCGGATCGCCGGGATGCTGCCCCGCCACCCGCCGGGCGTGCTGGTGGGCATCGGGGATGACGTGGCGGTCCTCGAGGTTTCCCCCGGGGGGGTCCTTCTCGCCACCTGCGATATCCAGGTGGAAGACGTCCATTTTCGCCGGGCCTGGATCACTCCCTACCAGTTGGGTCGAAAAGTGGTGGCCATCAACGTGAGCGACATTGCCGCCATGGGAGGCAGCCCCGCCTGGGCGCTGGTGTCCCTGGCCCTGCCCAGGGACACCCGGGTCGAGTTCGTGGACGAGTTGTATGGGGGGATGCAGGAAGAGATTTCCAGGGCCGGGGGGGCCATCGTGGGGGGCAATGTGAGCACCATCCATTCCCGGGTGGTCATTGACCTTTTCCTCATGGGCCGGGCGGATCCCGAGAAGCTGATCCGGCGAGAGGGGGCCCGGGTGGGAGACCGGATTCTGGTTACGGGGACCCTGGGTGATTCCCGGGCGGGCCTCGAGTTGATTCAAAGGCCCGACCTGAAAGTCGATTCGGCCCATGCCCGGAGGGTCTTGGATCGCCATCGGACCCCCAGTCCCCGGTGGAGGGAGGGACAATGCCTGGCATCCTCGGGCCGGGTTCATGCCATGGTGGACGTGAGCGACGGGGTTTTGAGCGACGTGGGCCACATCTGCAGGGCCAGCGCCGTAGGGGCCGAAATTCGGCTCTCGGATCTTCCCGTCAGCGACCCTTGCCGGGAGGTGGCCCGAGCGGCGGGCAAGGACTGGGAGGACTGGGCACTCACCGGCGGGGAAGACTACGAACTTCTTTTCGGGGTGGCTGAAGATCAGGCGGACGAGGTTGCACGATTGGTCGAGGAAGAAACGGGAACTCCATGCCGCTGCATCGGCAGTTTCATTCCCCGGGACGAGGGGATCTTCGTCTCGGCGCCGGGGAAGGCATTGAAGAAGGATTTATCCCGGTTTCGGGGATGGGACCATTTTCGTTGAAAGGGCGGGTTTTCCGGTGAAGATACCCAAAGCACTGACCATAGCAGGGTCCGACTCCGGGGGCGGAGCCGGGATCCAGGCGGACCTCAAAACCTTTGCGGCCCTGGGCGTCTACGGCATGAGCGCCGTCACCGCCCTCACCGCCCAAAACACCCGGGGAGTGGAAGGAATCCTCGAGGTGGATGCCGAGTTCGTCTCCCGGCAAGTCCACGCGGTGATCACGGACATCGGGGTCGACGCCGTGAAAACCGGGATGCTGGCCAACGCGGCCATCATTTCTCGGGTGGCCGAAGATCTGAAAGCCCTGAAGGTGAAATGCCTGGTGGTGGACCCGGTGATGGTGGCCAAGAGCGGAGACCGCCTCTTGCGACCCGAAGCCGTGGAAAGCCTCATCCATCAGCTCTTGCCCCTGGCTACGGTGGTGACTCCCAACCTCCAGGAGGCCGAATGCCTGGCATCCATGCCGGTACGGGGCCCGGAAGACATGAAGGAGGCGGCCAAAAGGATCCTGGACTTCGGACCTCGAACCGTGGTGATCAAGGGCGGCCACCTGGAGGGAACTCCCCTGGACCTTTTCTTCGACGGCCTCGAGGTTCGCCGGTTCACCAACCCTCGATACGACACGGTTCATACCCACGGGACCGGATGCACCTATGCCTCCGCCATCACGGCCTACCTGGCCCGGGGCATGGGGGTGGCGGACGCGGTCGGCCGAGCCAAGGAATACATCACGGGCGCCATCCGGGAGGGCCTCCCCCTGGGAAGCGGGCAGGGCCCCGTTCATCATTTTCATCGATTCTATTCCCTGGTCGGATGGAACTGGGGGACGTCCCGTCTGAAAACCGAGAAGACGTGGCCGGGAGGCAGGGAGGAAAACCATGGCTGAGAAGCGACGGATGATTCCTTCGGACGGGCTTCTCCTGGACGCGCGATGGGAAGAGGGAACGACCTCGGACGCCGTCCTCCTCTGTCATCCTCATCCCCTTTACGGCGGAAGCATGGACAACAACGTGGTGGAGGCGATGCAGACGGGCTTTGCGGGCCTGGGCTGGGGCACCCTGCGGTTCAATTTCCGGGGCGTGGGTCGCAGTGAAGGACGCCACACTCAGGGGGAGGGTGAAACCAGGGACGTTTTGGGAATGGCGTCGCACGTGCGCCGGGAGGCAAACCGAGTGCTTCACCTGGCCGGGTACTCCTATGGGGCCTGGATTGGCCTCAAGGCCGTGAATCAAGGGCTCGATCCCGCTTCCCTGGTCCTGATTTCGCCTCCCGTGGGCCTGATGGACTTCGAGTCCCTTTCATTGCCCCTCCGTCCCGTCCTGGTGATCGCCGGCGATGAGGACGAATTCTGCCCGCCGGATTCCCTGCGCTCGTGGCTGGACGGTGCGGGCGGATCCCGGGAGGGCGTCGAGCTGGAAATCTTTCACGGGTGCGATCATTTCTATTGGGGAATCGAGCGGCGACTGGCCGATCGAATCCGGGAATTCCTCCAGCGGTGCGTTCTGAGAACGAAAGTCTAAAAGGGAGCATTTTGGACTTGGGATTTGGGCGATTTTGTGCTAGTGAACCCTCCTTGTACTCATCTGCCTGAAATCCATCTCCGAGTTTGTGCAAATCTGAAGCTTCCGCAGTGGTCGAGTTCGTTCAATCCGTTTGTGAGGGATGATGATGGAAGACCGTTTTGCGCTGCAGGGGGAGTCGCTGGTTGTAGACCGGCAGACCGGGCTCGTTTGGCAGAGGGGAGCGTCCGGGGATCGCATGGTCTGGAAAGACGGCTTCCGGTATGTCGAAGATCTCAACGGGAAGCAGTTCGCAGGTTTCGGCGACTGGCGCTACCCCACCAAGGATGAACTGGCCACCCTCATCCTCCCCGAGGAAGACCGAAAGACCGGGCTTTTTGTTCATCCCTATTTCGGCACTCAAAGGAATTGCTGGACCTCGACGGAAACGGGCCGTCATCGGGCCTGTTACGTGGACTTCTACTACGGGGACGTCTACGTCATCGAGGAAGCCTACGCCAATCATTTCATCCGAGCAGTTCGATCCAACCCTCAATAGCGTCGATTTCGGCCGGGGCAGGGGATAGTGCGCGCAGCCGGGGAAAACAACGGCGGAGGGAACGTCCCTCCCCTCCGGGTAATTCTCATTGAACCGGAGATACCGCAGAACACGGGGAACATTGCAAGGACGTGTGCTGCAACCCATACTCCCCTTCATCTCGTGGAACCCCTGGGTTTCCTTCTCACCGATCGGCACCTGAAAAGGGCCGGGCTGGACTATTGGCCCCATGTGCGGCTGAAGGTTCACAGGGATTTCGATTCCCTGCACCAGGAGCTTCGCCATGGCCGATGGGTGTGCTTTTCCGCGGGCGCGCCCAGGGACTATTTCGATTTTCGGTTCCGGGCCGGAGACTGTCTCCTGTTTGGGCCGGAGACCCGGGGCCTTCCTTCACGGGTATTGGAGGCCGCCGGGCCGAACCTGTTGAGAATCCCCATGGACAGGACTCGCGTGAGAAGCCTGAATCTTTCCACCACGGTGGGGGTGGTGCTCTTCGAGGCCATCCGCCAGTTGAGCTTCGAGTCCGCCGGGTTTCTGTCCGCTTTTGCCCCCCTTTCCGGTCCATAACCTTTTATAAAGACAGGTGCCGCAATGAACTCGGGTTCTTCCCTTCGAGAAACGGGCGCAAGCTCCATCAAGAGGCCGGATAGCGACGGACTGCTGCGCAGATTGTATGAAGTCTGCCCGGAGATCGTGCAGTTGGGGCTCTTCCCCGTCGTCCTGGGGAAGGGCAGTCGCTACTGAGTGGTCTTCTTTGAAAGCAGGGACTGCTTTCGAAAGAACCCGCCCCTCAGCTCCGTCCGGATCTGTTGCAAGAATCCGGAAAGGGATTCGGGCGACAGGGCGCCTTCCTGGGAGGAAGACCTGCGCAGTGCGGTATCCTTGGCCAAGAATAGGATTCGGTGCGGTCGACCGTCGAGATCTTCCGGAGAGCAAACCTGTCAGTCCAAGTTCGGAGTTGGGAGTCGTGGCCGAAATCGAGTGGAAGGGAGCCACCTGGAGAGCTGCGTATGGTGATCTTTCCGTCAAGGAATTGTTGACCATCCTCAAAGGGTTTGGCCCCATGGAAATATTGGAGTTCGAAAGACCGGGGCGCGTCCGCGGGCAGGTGAGCCTTTCCCTTTCGGCCAAGGGCCAAAAGCAGATCACTCTCTATTACCTGGAAGTCTTGGGGGAGAGGCGCCGGGGGCGTGGTCGCGAGGCCCTGGAATGGCTCAGGGGAATCTTCAAGGGAGAGTTGTACGTCGAGGACCCGGGGATTATCCACGTAAAGAATCCCAATGCGGAAAGTCTCTTGTTCTGGATTGCCATGTACCGGGAGGGCCTGATCCAGGCCATGGAGAGCGAGTTCTGCATCCTGCGGCCCGGCATGAGAGAAAAGGAATTGACGGAAATCGAGAAGAAACTGGTGGAGGTCCGGTAGAGTTGGGTCTTATCCGTCAACAGGCCCTTCATCCTACCTCGGCCTCCTCCCGTCGAGGGAGGGGAGAAGGCTCTCCCGGTTTCGGTGGAGAGGACCGGAGAGAAAAGAAGGAGGCCATGGCAGAGTGCTCCGTCGGCTGAATGAAGGACCCTTTGCGTTTCGATGGGGGAATTCCTTGACTTGACCCGGGGGCCTCGGGTAATGAGACCTGGATCGGGCATTTCCTGCACCGGTTGGCCGCAACGGTTGTGCAGGCTGTCGAGGGAAAAGAGGAAAGGAGCGTCCCTGTGGGAGCGATGAAGATACGAGGCACCAAACGCGCCGTTTTTGGCGAGGAAGAGGTTGTGGGGGCTCTCGAACGGTTTCAGGATTTTCTCGAACGCAACCGCATGTGGAGCTACGGGGCCCTGGTGGTTTTAATCCTTTGCGTAGCGGGGTTTTGGGGTTTCAGGTCCTACGCCGAGTCCCGGGAACGCCGGGCGGCGGAAACCTACGCAAGGATCTCCGTCACCTTCCCCGACGACGAACAAGGGGATGCCGGCAAGTGGGCGGCCCTCGTCCCCGAATTGGAGAAATTCGTTTCGGAACACTCGGACAGCCCTGTGCGGATCAATGCATGGATGGATCTGGCCAAGGCCTGTTTCAACCTGCGACGCTACGACAAGGCGGCAGAGGCGGCTAGCCGGGCCGTGGAAGAGTCGGGTCCCCGGTCTCCCCTCTTCGGCCTTGCCCGGTACCAGCTGGCCCTCATCTACCAGGAGATGGGAAAGGTCGACGAGGCCCTGGCTCAATGGACGGCGCTCAAGGGCGATTCCATCAAGGGGTTCGGCCGGGAGATCGAGTGGCGCCTGGCCCAACTGCATGAAAAAAAAGGGGATTACACCAGGGCGACGGAACAGTACGAGGCGGCCCTGAAAGCCCCGGGCTCGTATCCGCCTGCCCCGCTGCTCTCGGAACAACTGGCCTCGCTCAAAACAAAGACCCCGACCCCGAGCTTCCCCTCGCCGCAGACCCCTGCCGCCGAAGTCGCGGATAAGCCCCGGTCTTGATTTTCCTTGACAGAAGGTGGGGGATTCGATATTCGGAAAGGCGCGCAATTTCAGGGTTTTGAGGAAACTATGGTGGGTCGCGTTTTCTTTTTTCGATTTTTTTCCCGGATGAGAGGCTGTTCTTTCGAAATGCCTGCCTGTGGGTGCTGCGTAATCTAGAACGAAATGAACGAGACAAACCATGGGTGGGCAGGGAAACGGAACCCATGGTTTTTTTCTTTCGGAAAAGCCGTGGATTTCCAAGCCGCGGCTTTTTTTTTTGTGCAACGGGACCAGGAGGAAGGAGGTCGATGGCGGATGATTTACGATATCGAGTTCGAAACTTTGCCTCGGGAAGCACTCGAAGCCATCCAGTTGAGGCGTTTGCAGTCGGTTGTGGAAAGGGTGTATGCCACGGTACCGTTCTACCGAAAGAAGTTCCAGGAATCGGGGGTCCGTCCCGGCGACATCCAATCCCTGGCCGATCTCAGGCGGTTGCCCTTCACCACCAAGCAGGACCTGAGGGACAACTACCCCTTTGGGATGTTTGCCGTCCCCATGGACAACGTGGTTCGAATCCATGCCTCGTCGGGTACCACGGGAAAACCCACCGTGGTCGGCTATACCGCCCGGGACATCCATACCTGGGCGGAACTGATGGCCCGGTCCCTGGCCGCGGCGGGAGGCACCCGGGGGGATATCATCCATAACGCCTACGGATACGGATTGTTCACGGGAGGACTGGGAATCCACTACGGAGCCGAGCGGTTGGGTGCATCGGTCATCCCCATTTCCGGGGGGAATACCAAGCGACAGATCCTGATCATGAAGGATTTCGGACCCACCATTCTCACCTGCACCCCTTCCTATGCCCTGCACCTGGCGGAGGTGGCTGCCGAAGCCGGGATCGATTTCAGCCGGCTGAACTTCAAGGCCGGGATTTTTGGAGCCGAGCCTTGGTCCGAGGGCATGAGGGAAGAGATCGAACGAAAGCTCCACCTCAAAGCCCTGGACATCTACGGGCTGAGCGAAGTGATGGGGCCGGGGGTTTCCATGGAATGCATCGAGGCCAAAAACGGACTCCATGTCTACGAGGACCACTTCATTGCGGAGATCATCAACCCGGATACCGGTGAGGTCCTGCCCCACGGCGAGACGGGAGAGTTGGTGTTCACCACCATCACCAAGGAAGCGTTTCCCGTGATTCGTTACCGTACCCGGGACGTTACCTCTCTCATCCCGGAGCCCTGCGTCTGCGGCCGTTCTCACATCCGCATGAAGCGGGTCAGCGGCCGCACGGACGACATGCTCATCATTCGGGGAGTCAACGTATTCCCCTCCCAAATCGAGAGCGTGCTCATGGAAATCGAGGAAGTGGAACCCCACTATCAACTGGTGGTGGACCGGGAAGGAAATCTGGACACCCTCACCGTCATGGTGGAAATCGGGGAGGAGACCTTCTCGGATGAGGTCCGAAAACTCCAGGCGCTGGAAAAGAAGATTTCCAAGAACATCAAGGAATACCTGGGGGTGTCGGCAACGGTGAAGCTCGTCGAGCCGAAGATGATTGCCCGCAGCGAAGGGAAGGCCCAAAGAGTCATCGACAAACGAAAGTTCTAAGCACAAAAGGGAGCGAGACCATGAAAGTGGAGCAGATCTCGGTCTTCTTGGAAAATAAGGCGGGAAGACTTGCGGAAGTGACTCGAATTCTGATGGAATCCGGAGTGAACATACGGGCCCTGTCCTTGGCGGACACCTCGGACTTCGGGATCCTGCGTCTCATCGTCAATGACAACAACAAGGCCAAGGAAGCTCTAAGAGCCCGCGGTTTCACCGTTGGGAAGACGGACGTGGTGGCGGTGGAGGTGGAAGATCGTCCCGGAGGGCTCCATCGCATCCTGGACGTCCTGTACCGAGCCAACGTCAACGTGGAGTACATGTATGCGTTTGTTCAACAGAGCGGAAGCAACGCCGTCATCATCTTTCGGTTCGATAACCTGGAAGAGGCGGTGAAGGTGCTCACGGAACACGGTGTACCGGTCATCGAACCGGAGAAGCTCTATTCCATTTAACCCCTCGTCGGGCCCCGGGTTTCTCCTCGGCTTCCCCCCGGGATCCGAGGGAGGGGTTTTCCGGACGAGCATCGGTCCCCCCAAGGGTAGAGGAGGTGTGGAGAGCTCGAAGCAATTGGATAGTGAGACGGGGTGAACCTGCCATGTGCCCTTCCCGTTGCGACTTGACGCCAAACCGACCCCATCGATCCGGACCGGCGGGAAAAGGTTGGATTCCTGCCGACCGGGAGCCCTTTTGCCTGCCCACGCGCACGCGGAAACCGTCCGGTTTGGGAAAACCCCGAGTCCGTCACGATCACTGGAATGGATTCACAAGGAGAACCCGATGATTCCGAGGAATTCCAAGATAGGAAAGGCCCTCATCCTGGGCGGGATGGTCCTGGTGCTTTAGGCATCGTCCGTGGGTTGGTGCAAGGAACCGTACACGATCGGGGGGGTGTTTTCCCTAACGGGTCCCAATTCTTTCCTGGGCGATCCGGACAAGAAAAGCCTCGAGATCGCGGTGGAGGAGATCAACGCCAAAGGGGGCATCGACGGGCATCCGTTGCAGGTGATCATTTACGATACCGAGGGGGACCCGACCAAGGCGGTTCTCGCCGTGAACAAGCTCATCAGCAGAGACCAGGTAATCGCCATCATCGGTCCCAGCAACACGCCGCCCACCCTGGCCGTGGTGCCCATCGCCGAGAAGGAAAAGGTCCCCCTCATCAGCTGTGCTGCGGGCATCAAGATCACGGACCCCGTCAAACCCTGGGTCTTTAAGACGGCCCAGACGGACGCCCTTGCCGTGGCCGCCATCTACGCGCACATGAAGAAGCAGAACCTCAAGAAGATCGGGATCCTGACCGTTGAAAACGCTTTCGGAGAAAGCGGCAAGGAGCAGCTGACAGGTCAGGCGGCTGCGGCCGGGATCCAGGTCGTCCAGGGGGAAACCTTTGGGGCCAAGGACACCGATATGACGGCCCAGCTCACCAAGATTCGGACCGCTCAGCCCGACGCCGTCGTCTGCTGGGGCACAAACCCGGGTCCCGCGGTGGTCTCCAAGAATGTCAAGCAGATGAACCTGAAGATGCCCCTCTACCAGAGTCACGGGGTGGCTTCGCCCAAGTTCATCGAGCTTGCCGGGGACGCGGCCGAAGGGATTCTCCTTCCCACGGGAAAGATCCTGGTGGCCAAGCAACTCCCGGATTCGGATCCCCAAAAAGCGGTCCTCCTGCGATACATCGAAGATTATGAAAAGCGGTACCAGACACCCGTTTCCGGGTTTGGCGGCTATGCCTACGACGCCATGCAAATCCTGGCCAAGGCCCTCCGGGGAACCGAAGGAGACAAGGCCAAGATCCGGGACAACCTGGAAAAGGTAACGGGTCACGTGGGGGTCAGCGGAACGTTCAACTTTTCCGCCACGGAACACAACGGTCTGGGACCCGATGCGTTTGTCATGGTGCAAATCCAGGGCGGCGCCTGGAAGCTTTTGGCGCCCTGAGGTCCTTGATCCGCCATGCAGGAATTTCTCCAATACGTCTTCTCGGGAGTCACCAACGGCGCCGTTTATGCCGTCATCGCCCTGGGTTTCAGCATGCTGTACCGGGCCACGGGGCTCATCAACTTTGCCCAGGGCGAGCTGGTCATGTTGGGGGCTCTCTGCCTGATCTCCCTGTGGCAGGGGCTGGGACTGTCTCTGGTCCTGTCGATCGTCCTCTCCGTGGGGATCGTGTCGGGGGTGGGAATCGCCCTGGAACGGCTGGCCATGAGGCAGGTGCGAAAGCCCCATCCCATCGTTCTGGTCATCATCACGGTGGGGGCCTCCATCTTCTTTCGCGGCATTGCCATGATCCTCTGGGGAAAAGACGCCCGCAGTGCCGGGCCCTTTTCCAGCAACGTTCCCCTGGAAATTGCCGGAGCCACCCTGCTTCCCCAGAGCCTGTGGGTTCTTGCCATCATGCTGGGAATTGTGGCGGCCTTGCACCTGTTCTACCGGAAGACCCTCACGGGCAAGGCCATGGAAGCTTGCGCCATCAACAAGAAGGCGGCCTGGCTCCTGGGGGTCCCCAGCGACCGGATGGTGCTTCTTGCGTTTGCCTTGAGCGCCGGGATGGGAGCGGTGGGCGGCGTCCTCATAGCGCCCATCACCATGAGCAGCTACGACATGGGGACTCTTTTGGGGCTCAAGGGATTCTGTGCGGCCATGCTGGGCGGGTTGGGCAGCTCCTGGGGATCCGTCCTGGGGGGGCTCCTCCTGGGAATCCTCGAAGCCCTCGGGGTCGGTTTTTTCTCGTCCGCCCTCAAGGACGCCATCGCTTTCATGCTGCTCCTCTTCATCCTGTACGTGCGGCCGACGGGAATCCTGGGTGCCCGGGCCGTTCACCGTTTCTGAGGTTTCCGATGGAATTGAGATGCTGATTCGCAACCTGCTGTTTGCAGCCGCCATTCTCCTGCTGGGAGTGGGGGTCAAGAATCCTTATCACCTGGAGCTTTTGACCTTTATCGGAATTCATACCCTGCTCGCCCTGGGGCTCAACATGCTCATGGGGTACGCCGGACAGATCTCCCTGGGGCATGCGGCCTTTTACGGACTGGGGGCCTACGCCACGGGGATTCTCACCGTCCACTGGCACTGGTCTCCCTGGATCAGCCTACCCGCCACCCTGGCCCTGGCGGCCGCGGTCGCCCTGCTGGTGGCCCTTCCCATGCTTCGGCTCTCCGGTTTCTACCTGGGGATGGGAACCCTGGGGTTCGGCATGATCGGGTTCATCCTGTTTCGGGGGTGGAGCAGCGTCACGGGAGGGGAGTCGGGGTTGGTGGGCATCCCGTCCCTGGCCGTGGGACCCTTCAC
>JARKQW010000383.1 GCA_029974695.1 Syntrophobacteraceae bacterium
GGGAACGATAGGGGACCTCGTTCCGCTCCTCCAGGGGTAGAGCGTCCATGTCCGCCCTCAGGGCCAGGGTGGGTCCCTTGTTGCGGGCTTTAAGTTCCGCCACCACCCCGGTGCCTCCCACGCCGGTTCGATGAGGAATCCCCAGTTCATGGAGCACCCGGGAGACGACCGCGGCGGTGCGGACCTCCTGATAGGCCGGCTCCGGCCATTGATGGAGCTCGCGTCGAAGGGCGACAAGCCATGAATGCAATGGGGTCTGGAGCGGGTCCGGCATGGAAATGGCCCCCTGGAAAGCGACAATCCCGCTTTTCCAGGATGGCAAGCGGGTTTGCGGAAATCCGTGATCGGGTTTCGAGGTTGTGCCGGGCAAGCATCCCCTTCGACCGCTTCCACGGGTCGACGGACCGAGAAAGGAGGCTTGCCCCGAGTTTTCTTTCTACTGGGGAATGTTCCCGTGCTTCTTGGGCGGCAGGGCTTCCCGCTTGTTGGACAGCATCTCGAAGATTTCGATCAAACGCTTCCGAGTCTCGGACGGAACAATCACCCCGTCGATATAACCTCGGGACGCGGCGATATACGGATTGTAGAGGAGCTCCTGGTAGTTGGCGATGACCTCTTTGCGCTTGGCAACCGGGTCCGCAGCTTCCTTGATTTCCCTTCGGAAGATGACGTTTGCGGCGCCTTCGGACCCCATCACGGCGATTTCAGCGGAGGGCCACGCCAGGGAGATGTCGGCACCCAGGTCCCGGGAACACATGGCCAGGTACGATCCGCCGTAATCCTTGCGGGTCATCAGGGTCACCTTGGGCACCGTGGCTTCGGAATAGCACCACAGCAGCTTGGCTCCGTGGCGAATGATGCCGCCCCATTCCTGTTGGGTCCCGGGCAGATAACCCGGGACGTCGGCGATGGTCAGGAGGGGAATGTTGAATGCATCGCAACAGCGGATGAACCGAGTGGCCTTGTCCGAAGAATCGCAATCCAGGCAGCCCGCCATCACCCTCGGCTGGTTGGCGATGATGCCGATGGAACGGCCGTTCAACCGTGCGTGTCCCACGATAATGTTCCTGGCGTAGTGCTCATGAATCTCGAAGAATTCTCCTGCGTCCACAATGGACCGGATGACATCCTTCATGTCGTAGGCGCCCATGGGGTTGTCGGGAATGATGGAATCCAGCTCCGGACACATCCGGTTGGGATCGTCTCCCATGTCCACGCAGGGAGGATCCTCCATGTTGTTGTCCGGGTAGTAGCTGAGAAGTTTCTTCATCTGATCGATGGCATCGGCGTCGCTCTCGCAAGCGAAGTGGCACACGCCGCTCTTGCTGGCATGGGCCATGGCGCCGCCCAGCTCTTCCTGGGTGATGATCTCACCGAGAACCGCCTTGATGACGTCGGGACCCGTGATGAACATGTAACTGCTTCCCTTGACCATGAAAATATAGTCGGTCATGGCAGGAGAATACACAGCGCCCCCGGCACAGGGTCCCATGATGGCGGAGACCTGCGGGATCACGCCCGAGGAGATGGCATTTCGATAGAAGATCTGACCGTAACCGGAGAGTGAATCGACCCCTTCCTGGATCCGGGCGCCGCCCGAGTCGTTGAATCCTACGAAAGGCTTGCCCGCCTTCAAAGCCATGTCCATGACCTTGCAGATCTTTTTGGCGTGCATTTCACCCAGGCTTCCCGCCCGAGCCGTAAAATCCTGCGCAAAAGCAAAGACCTTTCGGCCATTGACGTTGCCGAACCCGGTGACAACGCCGTCCGCCGGAATTTCCACTTTATCGATGCCGAACAGAGTTCCTCGGTGTTTCACAAACATGTCGATTTCGCGGAAGCTACCAGGGTCGAAAAAGTAATCGAGGCGTTCCCGTGCGGTCATTTTGCCTCGTTCGTGCTGTTGTGCAACTGCTTTTGGACCGCCCATCTCCTTGATCTTTGCTTCCCGCTCGCGCAGCTCTTGAATCCTCTCAGCAACAGTCTTCATCTTCGATCCTCCTCCGGTTCTATAATTTGAGAGACTCCTGGTTTGCTTCCAGCATACAATGTTTGAGCTATTCTAACGGTTCATGAAGGGTTGTCAAGCGCTTTCCCAACCCCGCGGATATCCCTGCATTCCGGGTTTCCACTCTCTATGCAAGGGTCCTTTCCCTTGGCAGGTTCGCGGTCGTCAAAGGCGCCCGGGTGCCTGAAAACGTGGGGCGTTGCGGCTCGCCACGGTTGATTCCACGGACGGGGCTGATGTGGAAGGAAGATAATCAAGGACACAATAATGGAAGCGGTGGGAAAAATCGACCAATATTTTTCTCGGGTTCGGGAAGAAGGCGTCCGATTCGTTCCGGCGGGCGACTTGACGCGCCGGCGCCGGGCTGCCGGGAAACAAGACTCCGTTCCTGTAGGGCCCTTCGAGAAGCCGGGGTCTCTCGGGCTATTTCCGGCAGGTTCTGGGAGGGCGGATGGGAACCCATGCTCCACGAAGGTTGGTCCCGACCGGCGGGACGGTCGACGTTCAAGGAGGACCGGAGAGCGGCGAAACGCCTGCACCTTGGGGAATATGGCGAACGGTGTGGCCTTGTTCCCTGGCCCACTGCCACAAGGCACGGCTATGCTCCCGGCGTTGGGCGTCGTCCAGGAGGACAAAATGGAGGGCCAGGGGAAAGCGGCCCAGGAACTCCCGGGAAACGGGTCCGTCGCAGACCACCACGTGGTAGCCTTCCAGGGGGACCTCTCCTGCCGTGACGGCAACGGCTTCCCTCCCGGGAGGTTGGTTCGGGGAGGAGACGATGCGGTGGGGTACAAAGCTTGCCTGGGAAAAGGTCCACAGCAACTGGTCCAGTTGTTGGGCACCGAGGGTCCCGTCGGTGACCACCTGTACCTTTCGGCCTTCCTCGTAGAAATGTTCCACCCAGCGGCATAAGAGCCGTTTCTGCTCCTCGCTCCGGGTTTCAACAAAATAGATGTGCATCGTCGGCATGTCCTGTCAGCATGTCAGGTGAAAGGCCCCGGCCACATTCCTGCCCTCGCGGGTCAGCCGATTGAAGGATTCGACCGCTTTGGAGGTGGGCTCTTCCAGCAGTTGGATGTTTGCCTGGACCAACCTGGAACGGAGGGACTCGAGGACTTGCATTCTGCCGGGTTCTCCCATGCCCACCACCAGGATTTCCGGTTGGGCCGAAAGAATGTCCTCGACATCTTCGGGCGCAACCTCGTGGCCTTCCTTGCGCCACCAATCGGGCAATACCTTGCCTCCCAGGATCTTGAGGTCGCTTCGGTACGCTTTGCCTTCAATGAGGATTCTTCCGAATTGGTATCCCGAGATCACAAAAGGCTCCTATCGTTTCGAATGGAACTTCGATCCGGGTCCGGGGCGACGGGCCGACCGGCCGCCAGCCCGGGAAACGCCGGTCCTCTGGACGAGAGTGCGCCCCCCCAGGGGGTGAAACGATTCTCGGATCGGGTCGTCCGGGCTCAATGGACGGTTGTCTTATAGACCACTTCCGCGCAATCGGACCCAAACTGCTGGGCAATCTCCTCGAAGAAGCCGCGTGCGGGATTGACGCTCAGCTTGGGATTGAGAGCGATGACGGCCTCGGCCTTGGAATCCACCACCAGGTGAAGAAAGGTTTTGCAGTCGACAG
>JARKQW010000078.1 GCA_029974695.1 Syntrophobacteraceae bacterium
GGCCACCGGATCCTTGTCGGCCTCGCGCAGGATCCCGACCATCTGCTCTTCTGAAAAGCGTCCCTTTCTCATGGCTCCCTCTTTGTCGTCGGGACTCACCTTCTCAAGTTTCAGATGGTCCGAAAAGGCCCGAGCAGGTCACTTCCTTGATGCTCTCCCGAAGAGTCGCAGCATTGTACTTCGACTCAGGGCGCTTCTTGGGTTCGGAAGTCATTTCCAGGGACGTATCCGTGGTATCCTTCTTGGTCGACATAATCGCTCCTTTGTTGATAATGGTTATTATGGGTAATATATCTGTATATCTGAGTAAAAATCGCAGTATTTACGCTCAAAATTGCTTCATTTAGCCTATTTTCTGCTGATTTTGACCCTGGAATCGTCATTTTCCGCGTGCTGGAAACGGACTTTGGGACGAGGACGCGATTTCCGGGGTTTTCAGGGTTGGGGGAAGCCCAACCATAGGGACAGCCCCAAACGCCCAGGAGAGGGGCGGATACGAAGTCGATTTTTAGGGAGGGGGAGAGGCCGGTCCTGGGAGGGGGCTGGCAGCGGAAATCTGCTTTGGCCGCATGAGGGGCATTCCCCAGATCCGTGTGGGGGTACACAAACTGCGCATGGGTCTCCGTAGCGGGCCCCTGCATCCCAAATGGCCAAAAGTCCGATTGGGCCACCCTGCACGCTTCGTTGGCGGCCATGTCCATGACCTGCTCACGGGGGAGTGTGGGTTCGTTCTTCTTTTTGCGGTCCCGCCGGTTAGCCGACGCCGCGCCCTTTTCCGGCTTGGTGACCTGGGCTTGGCGAGAGCCCTCGTCATCCGTTGCCGGCAGGTACTCGGCCTCGGCGATCGACTCGAGTTCCTTGCCCTGCTCTTGCGCCACATCCGGCGCGGTGCTAATTGCCATATACGCTTCCTCTGTGCCCGAACTCACGGTCTCCTCGCTGGAATCGGGTTCGGGAATAGGGTTGATGGGAACCAGGGCACCCACCTGGGTGGCATCCGTTGCAGCGGACGCCTCCGGGAAGGTGGATTCCGTTCTGGAGGCATCCAGAACCCCAGCTGGAATTTCAGTTTTACTATGCATGTATCTACCTTGATTTGTTCTGATTTAGTGTGAGATGGCGGGGTCGGCAGTCACCGGCCCCACCACCCTGATGATGCATTTCTTGTAGATCCTGGGAGTGATCCGCAGTGAGACGAGATCGAGTCCCAGAGACCCTCGGCAATGCAAGGCCACACCTAGTCAATCACCCGAACGCCATGTGCCGGGCGAATTTATTGGTCATATCCAGTCGCCCGCTTCACCATGGACTCATCCAAGTACTTGCCGGTGTTAACCTTTGCGCATAGTGCCAAGCGCATGCTGGACAGCCGTGCCAGGTCGTTCCTGATGGCCCGGGATTGGCCCTCCCTGCACGCTTCGTTGGCGGCCATGTTTTCGACCCGCTCACGGGACATCTTGGCTCCGTCCTTCTTTTTGCGGTCCCGCCGACTGGCCGATGCCGCCTTCTTTTCCGACTTGGTGACCACGGGGTGGCGCGAGACTTCGTCATCCGTGGCCGGCAGGTACTCGGCCTCAGTGATCGGCTCGAGTTCCTTGCCCTGCTCTTGCGCCACATCCGGCGCGAGGGTAGCTTCCATGTTCTGGTCCTCTGTACCCGTGCTCACAGCCTTCTCGCTGGAGTCGGGTTGGGTAACGGGGTTGGTGGGGGCGACGGCATCCACCTTGTTGGCTTCCGTTGCAGCCGACATCTCCGGGAAGGTGGATTCCGTTCTGGATGCATCCAGAACCGCAGCCGGTTTTTCAACTTTTGGGACCATGGGGTCCTCCTTTAATTTTTCTGGTATTCTCCTAACCCCCTGAAATAATGGCTGTAAAAAGGGGTTAGCCTAAGCCCCCATTAAAAAGTTTAAAAAAAGTGG
>JARKQW010000429.1 GCA_029974695.1 Syntrophobacteraceae bacterium
CAGTTTTGCCACGGAGAGGCCCAGCACAAGACCCAGCGTGCCGCCGATGATGACCTTGAGCGGCATGTGTTTGAAAAGCTTTTCCATGGAAAGGGCCACGGTGGCGAAGAGCATGCCCGCCAACATGCCTGCCCATGACGCCCATTCAAACTGCGAAAGGCTCTCCATGTCATGGGCGATGAGATAACCTCCAAATCCGCACACGGCAAACAGCAACACCTTCAGAATCAACCACGCCCACTTCAATCCGGTTCACCCCCTTTCCCTTGGAATGGCCTCTCGAGAAGGACCGTCTCAGGAGGGTGCGCCCCCGATCAGGGTCCAATGCAGTCAAAGTCGGGACCCCTTCGGGAGGCATAAAAGCATCACTCGAGGATCTCCCGAATCTCCTGATCCACGATCTCCTCGCTGACTTCCCGTACGATGGAAAGTTCTTTGAGGAGCAGGGTCCTGGCCGTATCCAACATTTTGCGCTCGCCGAAGGAGAGTTCCTTGTCGTTCTTCAACACCGTGAGGTCCCGCAACACTTCCGCCAGTTCGTAGATGGAGCCCGTCTTGATCTTTTCCATGTACTCGCGATATCGACGGTTCCAGGTGCCCCCGTTCACGGATACTTCCTTGCTTCTCAGGATTCCGTACACTCGGGGAATCTCGTTGGTATCGATCAGTTGCCTCAGACCCACCGCTTCCGCATTGCGAATCGGGATCATGATCTTCATGTCGTTTTCCAGGATTCGCATGATGTAGAAATCCTGCTTGTTCCCCGCGATGCTTTTTGTCTCGATGGATTCAATTCTGCCAACACCGTGAGCAGGATATACAGCTAGATCTCCTATTTTAAACATTATTTCCTCCAGAGTTCCTAGCCATTCCAGCGGATTTTGCAGTATTTGAGGCAAGATCGACTCAATTTTATCACTAGTTTTGGGGAGTGCAAAGCCTAATCACAAGCACCAAGGCTGGGATGGAGGTATCTGGCATGGTATGTGAAACAACGAGACCCGGTCCGTCACGGAAGCGCTCAAACGGTGCAGGTTTTCGAAGAGTCGGCCGGGATGGATCTCCACGGGGTTGGAAAGTCAAGAAAGGAGTGCCTTGGGCGAGTATTCCCTCAACTCTGAAGAATCTGCCCTTCGCGCCGATTGTATTGGTTCATGGCCTCTTCCAGACCGGACGAAAGAGCCGTCTCCGCAACCCGGGCCCCATGTAGAATCATCCGGTCGAACACCTCCCGTTGTTCCGCATAGGGAGGCTCCAGGACATACGCTTCCACCGACTCCCCGCGCATGGGCCTTCCGATTCCCAGCTTCAGACGGGGAAAGCGGACATGCCCGATGCTCTGACTGATGGAATGGACCCCCTTGTGCCCTCCGGCCCCCCCTCCCCTCACCAGCTTCACGTGTCCGAAGGGGAGGTCCAGGTCATCGTGAACCACGAGCATCCGGGAAGGGGCAATCCCAAAATATCGAAGGACTTCCGACACCGGGTCCCCGCTTCGGTTCATGAAGCCGAGGGGTTTGACCAACAGGATCTTTCTGTCCTCCCACCGGCCCGACGCCCAAGCGGCCTGGAATTTCCTCTCCTGGAAGTGGAGCCCGAACCGGAGTGCCAGGGCATCCACGACCCGACAGCCGCTGTTGTGGCGGGTCGACTCAGACTGACTCCCGGGAGTCCCCAACCCGACCACAACCAGGATTCCTTCTTGGGACAAAGCGATACCGCTCATGGTCACGCCGAGTCCGAGAAGCCGAAACCGATCTCCCACGAGGGATCAGGCCTCTTCCCCTCCCGCCCCCTCGGATTCCTTGCCGGCCTCTTCCGGCGAGGAGACGTTCACGACGGCGAAGCTGGGGTCGTCCACCAACTCATAGGGAACCCGACCGATGAGGTCCTCCACGTGAACGGAGCCGCCCAAGTCCAGATCCGCAACGTTCAGCTCGATCTTCTCGGGAATCTCTCCCGGCAGACATCGCACGGACAGGGTTCGCCGGATGAGGTTCAGGGTGCCGCCCTTCCTCACGCCGACGGATTCACCCATCAGCTCCACGTGCACCTCCACCACAATGGGGTGATCCAGGGGCACTTCGTAGAGGTCCACATGGAGAAATCGGCGACGCACGGGGTGTACCTGGACTTCCCGGACCAGCACTTGTCGGTTCTGGACCTCGCTCCCGTCTTCAATCTTCAACTGCAGGAGCCTGCTCTCTTCTCCCATGCCCGAGAGAAGCTTTTCGAGGCTCTTGGCGGAAAGAGAGAGCAGTTGAGAAGGCGTCTTGGGACCATACAGCACTGCAGGGACTCTGCCCTCCCTGCGCAACCTTCTCGCGACTCCTTTGCCGCCGACTTTTCTCACTTGAGCGTTGAGTTCGATATCCATTTTTCCTTGTCTGCCTCCCAAAGGAAAGGAGCACTCCGTAAAGGGTTGCCCAAAATTGCCGGTTACGAGCTTTACCGGACAAACATCGCGCTCACGGACACTCCGTCATGAACGCGACGAACGGCTTCCGCCAGCACCGGGGCCATGCTGACCGTTCTCAGCTTCCCGCTCCGTTCGGACCGGGTCGTCAAGGGGATGGTGTCCGTGACGGTGAATAGGTCCATGGGGGAAGCCTCGAGCTTGTCTACGGCATCTCCGGAAAGAACGGCGTGTACGCAACAGGCCTCCACCGACGCGGCCCCTGCGGCGACGGCCCCGTAAACGGCCCTCAGAAGGATTCGACCCGTATCCACCATGTCGTCCACGATGATCACCCTTTTGCCCCCGACTTGACCCACGATGCGGGCAAAGGGCTCGTTCTCTTCGGTTCTCTGGTCCACCATGGCCAGACCCGCCCCCAGCAACTCGGCGAACCTCCTGGCCCTCCCGACCCCTCCGGAATCGGGAGCCAGGATGATTTCTCCTCCCCCCAATCTCTTGCGCAGGTCGTCCGCCAGGACCTGAGTCCCGTGAATATGGTCCACGGGGATGCTGAAAAACCCTTCGATCTGGTCCGAATGGAGATCCACCGCGATGATGCGATCGGCGCCCGCTTCCATCAGAAGGTTGGCAATGAGCTTGGCCGTGATGGAAACGCGGGGCTTATCCTTTTCATCCTGCCGACCGTACCCGTAGTAGGGGATCACTGCGTTGATGCGGGCGGCGGAAGCCCTCTTGAGGGCGTCCATCATCACCAGGAGTTCCACCAGGTTTTCGTTGACGGGGGGGCAGGTGGACTGGAGGATGAAGACGTCCTTTCCCCGAACGTTCTCGGGGATATCGACCCGGACTTCCCCGTCGCTGAACCGTCCCACAATGGCCGAACAGGGTGGAAGCCCCAAATGAGCGCAAACCTTTTGAGCGAGGGGCCAATTGGAATTCCCGCACAGGATCACAAGTCGGCTTTCCATGCGCTACTCGAACCTCATCCCTGAAAGATTCGCACCCCCACGCACCCCAGGTACCGGGAAGACTCGAGAAGGGCTGGCTGGGGTGGGAGGATTCGAACCTCCGAATGCGGGTTCCAAAGACCCGTGCCTTTCCGCTTGGCGACACCCCAAACTCTTGCGGCAGGCCCTACGGGGAATTCCCGGCGGCCATGACGGAAGTCACGGCAACCCAATAGCGACCCCAGACCTTCCCGGCCAGCGCTTCGGCCCTTTGGGCATCGGCCATGGACGGGTATACCCCGAACATGGTGGGCCCGCTGCCGCTCATGACGGCCCCCATGGCCCCCTCCCGCAGCATGAGCTCCTTCAT
>JARKQW010000433.1 GCA_029974695.1 Syntrophobacteraceae bacterium
TCAAACTGCCGTAGACCTCCCGCGTGGATACGGCTACATCCGGCTTGATGAGCACCAGAGGGTAGTCGGGAAGACCCGGGACCTTTTCCAACTTTTCTCCGATCCCTGAGGCCAACGCCGGGTACGGGTCCAAAAAGAACGCCACGTCCGCACCGATCCCCCGGGCAATGGAAAGGAGCCTTTCCTCGGGCAGGGGTTCGGGCACAAGCCGATGGATCATTTGCAGGGCCGCACCGGCGTCGGCGCTTCCCCCTCCCAACCCGGCACTCACCGGGATCCCCTTCTCGAGGTGGATGTCGACCCCTTGTCGAAAATCCGTCTCGGACAGATATGCTTCCACGGCCCGAACCACCAGGTTGCGACGATCGCAGGGCACGAGCGGGTGCCCGCACCTCACGCGAACTCCCCTCTCCCCCCCCACCCTCAGGGTCAGGGTATCGTGGATCCCGATGGGCAGCATGAGGCTGGACAGCTCATGGTATCCGTCCTCCCTTTTGCCCAGGACTTCCAGCCAGAGGTTGATCTTCCCCGGAGTCCTGCTTGTGATCGTCCTTTGATCCACGGTTGCGGTCCCCCAAAGCCCCAGGTCAGGGAGCGGAAAGACGGGGAGACTCCCCCCCGGGCGGGACCCGCGGTGAAAGGGTTCTTGGGCCCGACCCGGTCTAGGGGTCTCATGACTTGGATTTTTGGACATATCGGAGGCGCAAGTCGTAGAGGACGGATTTCAGGAGTCGGTCTTCGTTGGGATCCAGGTTTCCCCGGGTCTTTTCCTGCAGCAACCCCAGGGTGTCGATGATTTGCCGGGCCATGGGCAGGTCCACCCGGGTGGCCTTGGTATCCGGCTCGGGGATCTCCCCCAGGTGAACCAGTGCCGAAGAGCTCAAGGAAAAGATAAAAGCGGACAGGGTGACCTCGGGCAGGGCGGCTTTTTCCCCCTGTCTGTCGTCCCGAGAGACCTTGTCGAACTCGTCCTTTGCCCTGGCGTCTTCTTTTTCCCTTCCCTCGTCCCCGCCACCTTTCTTCTCTTGCCGATCCAAATCCTCACCGGAGACCTTGCGTCGGTCCTTGATCACAAATCCCTTTTCTTCCTTTTCGTCCATCTTACCTCCCCGTCCCTCGAATCAAAGCTCCAACCGCTGGACAACATTGACGTTTTCCATGGAGAGCAGTTCGGCGACCACATGTTTGGGAACCGACGTATCCGTGCGCAGGAAGATGATGTTTTGCCCCCGTTCCAGGACCTGACCCACGTCCATCATGGAGATGTTGATATTGTGGCGGCCCAGGCAGGTACCGATGGCCCCGATGGTGCCGGGGGTATCGATGTTGTAAATGAGCACCAGGTGGCCCTCCATGGCGGCCTCCAACCGAAAATCGTTGATCCGAACCAATCGGGGGTCCTTTTTCCCAAACATGGTCCCCGCCACCAGGTTCTGGTCCTCGGAGGTCTTGAGGTGCACACTGATGAGGTTGGTGAAATCCTCCGCCTCGCTGGTCACCATTTCCCTCACCTTGATGTTTCTTTCCTTGATATGGAGCGGCACGTTCACGAAGTTCACCATGTCCCCCAGCACGGGGGTGAGCATCCCCTTCATGATGGAAAAGGTGAGCGGTCGGGTATCCATGGCGGTGACTTCGCCGATATACTCGATGGAAACCTCCTTGATGGCTCCGCGGGTGATCTGGGCCAGCACGCTTCCCAGTTTCTCGGACAAAACCAGGTAGGGACGCAGGTGTGCCAGCAGGGCGCCGTCCAGATTGGGAGCGTTGACGGCATTTCGGATGGTCCCTTTGAGCAGGTAATCCATGATCTGGTCGGCCACGGCCATGGCCACGTTTTCCTGGGCCTCTTCCGTGGACGCCCCCAGGTGAGGGGTCACTACAACCTGGTCGAGGGTGAGGAGGGGGTTGTCCGTGGGAGGTTCCTTGGTGAAGACATCCAGGGCCGCTCCCGCTACGATTCCCGACCGAATGGCCTCATAGAGGGCCTCTTCGTCCACCACTCCTCCCCGGGCGCAATTGAGGACGAAGACTCCTTTCTTCATCTTTTTGAAGGCTTCTTCGTTGAGGATGCCTCGGGTCTCGGGAGTCATGGGAGTGTGAATGGTGATATAATCGGAGCGGGCGAGGAGTTCATCCAGGCTCACTCCCTCGATGCCCATTTTGTGGATCACTTCGGCGCTGATATAGGGATCGTAGGCAATGACCTTCATCTTGAGTCCCAGGGCTCGGTCAGCCACAACTCGACCGATCCGTCCGATCCCGATGACGCCCAGGACCTTGTGGAAGACTTCCTTGCCCTGAAAACGCTTTTTTTCCCACTTTCCCGATTTGAGGGAGTGCATCGCCTGGGGAATGTTTCGGGACATGGAAAGCAGCATGGCGATGGTGTGTTCCGCCGTGGTGATGACGTTGCCGTCGGGGGTGTTCATCACCACGACGCCCCTCTTGGTTGCCGCCTCCACATCCACGTTGTCCAGGCCGATACCCGCCCGGGCCACCACCTTGAGCTTCTCGGCCGCCTCGATGACGTCGGCGCGAACCTTCGTCGCGCTGCGAATTACCAGAGCGTCGTAATCCTTGATCACCCGGCAAAGCTCTTCATGGCTGAGGCCCGTGTTCACGTCCACCTGGAATTCGGGAACACTCCTGAGCTTTTCGATGCCAACCTCCGCCAGGTTGTCGCTGACTAGAATTCTCATCTCTTTCTCCTGAACTTCTCCAAACGCGAAAACAGCGGGTATTTCGTCATCCCTTTCCATCAGGGAAGTCTCAACTCGCAACGGATTACACCAGCGGCCTTGTCTAACACCACCCCCGCCGCAACGTCAAGAAAGAAACCCCATGGTTTCCTGGAAACCCGGCAACGGGTCCGCCCCCCTTTACGGTTTCTTCGCGGCGGCCTTCAGTTCCTCCTCGATCAGCAAGCTGAATCGCTCGGCAGGGATCGCCCCGGTGTACATCTTCCCATTGATGAGGAAGGTGGGGGTCCGGTCCACCCCCGCTTTGTTGGCATCTTCAATGTCCTTTTGCACTTTTGCCCGGTACTTCCCCCCGTCAAGACAAGCCTTGAACGAACCCATCGCCAATCCGATCTTGCCGGCAAGGAGCTCCAGCTTTTCGCCGGAGAGCTCTTCGGTGGTTGAATACAAGAGGTCTTGATATTCCCAGAACTTCTCCTGGTCGTTGGCACAGTGGGCCGCCTCCGCAGCCCGTTCCGCATCTTTGTGTCGTTTTAGGGGGTAATCTTTGAACACCCACCGCAGGCGGTTCCCGTATTTCTCCCTCACTTTCAGCACCACTTCATGGGCCTGTCGACACGCAGGACACTGGTAATCGGAGAATTCCACCACGGCGACGGGGGCATCCTTGGGCCCCCAGGACGGACTTCCTTCCACATCGATCCTGGTTCGAGGAGGGGAGGGCTCCTTGAGGTGGACGATCACTCCGTACTTGGGTTCCAGGGTTTTGGAGAACTCCATCACCCCCTGCAGGTTCTTCTGCTGTTGCAGGTAGGACCGGACGCGATCTCTGAGCTCCTCTTGGGTTCCCTTCCAATCCGCCATCCGTCCCCGGTTTTCCTGGAGATACTTCTCCACTTCCTCGTCGGTAACCGAAGCCCCCTTGGACAGGACCTCTTCCGTCACCAACTGCTGCACCGTGATGCCCCGGCTTACGGCTTCCTTGTGGAGCACCTGGTCGGCCACCAACTGATCCAGGCGCTGTTTCTTCAGCCGATAGATCTCGTGCTGCATCTCGTGGATGCGGTTCAGGAAAGGGGCCTCCAGTTCCTGCATGGTGATGACCTGACCCGCCACCTCGGCCGCCGCCACGGGCGCCTCTGTGCGATCGGCCCCCGAGGCCGACGCCGCGGATTCGGGGCCGTGAATCAGAACGGAACCGGACAAAACCCAAAAAAACAGGCAAAAAGAAACCATCTCCCACACCCGTTTTCTATCGAAAGAGAGCAGTACCAGGAGGATCACGACGGCAAGGTTGCCCAGGCAGAAGACGCAGATCAGCTTTTTGGAAAAGAGGACCCAAGCCAAGGAAAGTTCCACGCCCATCCCCGCGGAGACAACCCAGATCATCCATTTTTTCGCCCGGGAAAAGGTCAGCACCAGGACCCCGTAAAACACGAGCCCCCATGCCCAGACAGGAAGCCATGCCAGGGTGAAAGCGGCGGTTTCCCGGCAGCCGTCCGAGGCGGTGGTGCACAGGACCTCGAGCCAGTCCGCCTTTTCCGACATTCCGGTCAACGCACTCAAAAGAAACCCTGCAAGACTCAAAATGAGCAGCAACCTTTCTTTCGCATTCTCCTTGAGCATCACCGGGTCAACCTCTTATCCATGAGGGTCTCGGTCCAAGCCGCTCCATTGATTCGTCACCGGCATTGCCGACCGTCCACCCTTTCCCCGACTCGGAGCCCGCGGCCCTCCATCAGCGCCTCTTCTCCCGCTTCCTCATCATGGCTTCTTTCTCGTACTGCTTCATCTCCTTGATGCGTTCGTTGAGTTCGTCGATCTTCTGCACCGAATCCTTGAGCATGGCCTTGGCCTTCTCATAATGGAAGAGGGCCACCTTGAAATCCTGCTTGCTCTCATAGTAGCGGCCCAGGTGGTAATGAGCCTCTCCCATACGGTTGACCTGCCCCAACAGGACCCCCAGTCGATTGTCGATTTCCGGGAAGGTAGCGGACATGGGTTCGATTTTCAAAAGTTGGGCCACGGCTTCCTCCCGGTTTCCCTGGTCTTG
>JARKQW010000452.1 GCA_029974695.1 Syntrophobacteraceae bacterium
GACCGGGCCCACTTCTACCCGGACCAGGACCTGCTGTACCTGCAGCTCGTGGTGGACGCCAAGACCCGCCGCATCCTGGGGGCCCAGGGAGTCGGGCACAACGGAGACGCCCTGGCGGGAAGAATCAATCCCATTGCCGCCGCCCTTCCCTATCGGCCCACCCTCGAGGACGTCTCGAACCTCGAGCTGGCCTATTCCCCGCCCTTCGCCTCGGCCCTGGACATCCTGAACGCCGCCGCCAATACGGCGGAGAATATCCTTGACGGGTACAACAAGCCCATGGACCCGGACGAGTTCGAGCGGTGTTTTCTCGAGGAAAAGCAAGAAGACACCCTCTGTCTGGACATCCGGTCCGCGGCCAATGCGGCCCCCTTCGTCCGGCGATTCGGCGAACGCTGGCTGAACATCCCCCAGGAAACCCTCAAGGTTCGCATGGCCGAGGTCCCCCGGGAAAAACGCCTCATCGTGGTCTGCAACGCGGGAGGACGGTCCTACGAAGCCTTGCGACAGCTCGAAACGGCGGGGGAATGCCGGGCGGTCAACCTCCAGGGGGGAATCGCCGTCCTGAAAAAAGCCGGGATCCTGGATTCGAACGAAGACGAATGAAGGGGAGAAGGGAGGGGAACCAGGAACTCGATCCCATGACCGCACCCGCATCCATTCCCTCTCCCGAACCCGAGGCTTTCCGCCTTCCCTGGAGCGGCCCCCCGGTGGGCCTTTTCTGGGACCAATCCCTGGTTTGGGGCCTCCTGTGCGTGGAAACCCTGCAGCGGCTCCGGGTCCCTTTCCGCCTTCTCAGCGCCCGGGACATCGGCCGGGGCGCGCTCGAGGGCCGCTCCCTGCTCCTGGTGCCGGGGGGGTGGGCGGCCCACAAGGTCCGGGCCCTGGGAGAGGTCGGCCGGGAACGGATTCGAGCCTTCGTGGAGGGGGGCGGCAGCTACCTGGGATTTTGCGGAGGCGCGGGCCTGGCCCTCTCGAGCCCCCCCGCCCTGTCCCTGGTTCCCCTGGAACGAATGCCCCTCGGGGAACGCCTGCCCAGCGCCAGCGGGGAAGTCTGGATCGAAGGCCTTCCGCACCACCCCGCGTGGGAAAACCTCCCGCCCGTTCTTCCCACCTCCGTATGGTGGCCTTCCCAATTTTGGGGATATCCCCTCCCCCGTTGCCTCTGCCTTGCCACGTACCGGTTTCCGGGTCGGGATTTCCGGGTGGCCGACATGGCGGTCTCGGACGTCACGGACCGGGACATGGTATGGGAAGAATGGGAGAAGATCTACGGGATCAACCTGGACCCGAGAAGGTTCCTGGGCCATCCCGCCCTCCTCGAGGTTCGCGTGGGTCGAGGACGACTCCTCCTGTCCTATCCCCACCTGGAAACCCCGGGAGATCCTTGGGGCAATCGGCTCTTTGCCAACCTGCTCACGTACCTCGACGCCCGGGGAAGGGCGGCGGCGGGCGCAGGGGAACTACCCCGGCGCGTCGAGCCCCCCGAGGCCCCTTCGCCGGGCGAAGAAGCCCGCCGGGTCCTGGCAGGCGCCCTCGATCAGATCGAGGACCTCATATGTTTCGGGGAACGCAATCTCTTGTGGAAATGGCGCAACTCCTGGCTTCTCAGCTGGCAGCGGGGCATTCGCGGTCTCGAATACGGCTCCCTGGCCGTGTGCCTGCGCGCCCTTGAAGGCTCCGTCCAAGGGATGTCGGGCTCCCCGGTCCGTCCCGACCCGTGGCTGGAACCCCTCCAGGCCCTGGAAGCAGCCTTGAAGGAATTCTGTCCCTCGGCTCGAAAGCTCCTTCTCGAAGAGAAAGCCGCCATGAATTCGGGCCGGGTGAGCAAGCTGGGACAAGTCAACCGAACGGTGGATGCGCTCAGGAACCGCCTCTTCGGTCCCCAAATGAATCACGGCGGCCTGTGCGCCGAGATCTTCAACCGGCTGGACCGTCTGCTGATGGACGCCCTAGGCGGCCCGGCCTCTCCGGCAGGATGGTTTCCCAAAATGCCTTGAAAAGTGCGCCTCTCCGGCCCTAACCGACTGAATTCATTCGGTTCCGGTTTCGAAAAACGACTTTTTGCGGGATCATCAAACATTGAATCGAAAGTAGATGACGTCGCCGTCTTCCACGGGGTAGGTCTTGCCTTCGAGGCGCACCAACCCTTGTTTGCGGGCGGCCGCATAGTCTCCGCACCGGTGAAGGTCTCGGTAGGCCACAACTTCCGCCCGGATAAACCCCCTTTGGATGTCCGAATGCACCACCCCCGCCGCCTCGACGGCCGGAAGGCGGTCGGGGATGGTCCACGCCCGGACTTCGTCCTCTCCCACCGTCAAGAAGGTCACCCGGCGCAGCAGGCGATAAGACCGCTCGATCACCCGGTGGAGCGCGGTCTCCCGGATGCCGAACTCTTCCCGGAACCCCGCCGCTTCCTCGTCGGACAATTGAGCCATCTCCATCTCGAGTTTCCCCCGGACCACCAGGGCCTCTTCTTCGCCCAGGGGCAGAGGCGGCAGGGCCTCCTCCTCGTCCGGATTGTTCACGATGACCAGCCGCGGCTTGGCCGAAAGAAAGGTAAACCCGCGCAACTCGGGGGCGTCGGCCAAGTCCTGCCGGGAGCGCAAAGGCCTTTCCCGGTTCAATACTTCCCCACAGGCCTCGAGGAGCTCCTTCTCACGGGACGCGTCCTTTCTCCCCTTTTTCAGCTCCGCGGCGATGCGTTCGAGTCGCTTTTCCACGGTGGCGAGGTCCGCCAGCAGGAATTCCTCCTCGATCTCCCGGAGCTCCCTTGCCGCATCCGGTGCCCCCAGGGTGGGGTCGGGAAAGTTGCGAACCACCACGAGGAAGGCTTCCATGGGGCGCATGTGCGTGAGAAGAAGACTCATGTACTCCTTCTTGTCTTCCATGGAACCGGGGGTCCCCTGGAGATCCATGTAGGTGACCTGGGCGTAGGTGGTTTTCTTGGGCCGGTACAGCCCGCTCAGCCAATCCACCCGGGCGTCGGGCACCGAAACCGTTCCCAGGACGGGAACGGCGTGCCCTCCCGGCGGGACCGATTCCCCCGTGCGCTGCGTCAAGGCATTGAAAACGGTAGTCTTCCCCGACCTTCCCAACCCGATGATTCCCAGCTTCATCCCACTCACCTTTCTTGAACGGAAACCGACGCCTTCCCAATCGGGGTCTCATCCTAATCCCCCCGGGGCATTGGGACAACAGGATAATCCTCGATTCCCGCGGAACTTGACAGAAGGCGACCGGGTTTCGTAAGGTTCGATCCAATGGTTTCCAACCACGCCTGCGCCGGGCTCTCCGTCGAGACGCCCGGCAACCGGGAGGACCCATCATGGAAACGGTTCGCACCCTTGATTGGGCGTTTGGGGAAATCGAGGGAACCCGGCCCAGGTTCGGGACCGTCCCCCGCCCTCTTTCCTGGGAAGCCTCCCGTTCGCTTGCCCTCCTGGGTCAACTGATCGGGGGGGTTCGCCCACCCCTGTCGGGCCCCGAGTTGCACCGGCTGGCGATGGCCCTGCTGTCCGATTTGCCCCTGCCCGACGAGGAATTGCTTTCCCGGCTGCGGGACCGGGGGCTTGGGCTCTCCCTGCCTCCCGGCGGGATGGACCGAGCCCGCCGAAAAGCGGACGCCGCAATCGACCGGGGGCTGTGGATTGCGACCTTCGCTTCCGCACCGGTTTTCGGGAACGAGACCTTCGAATGCCCGCAATTCCTATGGGGCCGGGGAATTTTGCCTGGAAACGGCCCGCGGGCGGCCTTCTTCAATTCGAGAAAATCCAGGAGCCTTCCGCCCCAGACCCCCTGGGTCCGGTTCCTGAGAGAATCCCTCCATCGCCTGGCAGGCTCGGACCTGGGCCTGGCGGCCAGTGTGGGGACCCTGACCCACGACCTGGTTGCCGCCTTCGCCGTGAGTCGAAACGTTCCCCTGCTGCTGGTTCTTCCCTTCGCCGCCGACGGACCGGCGGATCCGGGCGGGGTCGGACTCCCGCGGCAAGGTCTCTCCCCCCGGGTCACCCTGTCGTGCCTTCCCCATACGCGCCTTTGCCCCGGGGCCGTGCGCATGCAGTGCCGGGATCGGCTGCTGGGACTTTTGGCCGACGTCCACGTTCTTCTCGAAATTCGCGGGGGCGGAACTCTGGAGCGGACTCTCGAAAACCAGCAGCGGCGCGACCCGCGGCCCCAACTGGTGATGCTCCCCACTCCACCGGGTTCGCACAATGAAGGCAATGCTCGATTCTTGAGGGAATTTCCCGGGTGGTCCGTGCCCGTCCGCCCCGGATCGCCCGCCAAAGGCACGCCTTGTTCCCGCAGCTCGAGGGCCCGGGAGCCTTCCTCCCGGCAGCCCCGAGGAAGCGGGCTCGTCGACTGGAGCCGCTATCTGTATCACTATACCCGTTCGTGCCCGGGTCCCTGGCCGGGACAGTCTTCCGCGGACTATCTTCTTTCCATCCTCGAGGACGACCCCCTCTGCGGCCACACGGCCCTGGACACCCTGCTTCGAATCCTGGCGGAAGGCCGAATTCGGTCGAGCTCGAGGCTGATTCGGGGAAAGGACCCCGTCGTCTCCTGGACCCCCATCCCGCCGGGGCAACTGGAATCCGTTCGCCGGTGGAACCCGGCCCTAATCCGCTGGACCTTCGAACCTTACGGGATCGCCGTTTCCCGCCGCCGCCTGCGCAGAGCGGGGGCGGTCCCCACCCTCTATGGGCCCGAAGAGATGATTGCCCGCCTCCCCGAGGCCCAACGATGGCGCTTTCAGCTCCATGCTCCGCCTCGACGGCAATGGAAGCAGGAAAAGGAATGGCGGCTGCGGGGGGACCTGGACCTCACGGGACTGTCCCCCGAGGAGTTCTTCGTCTTTGTGACCCGGGAAGAAGAAGCCGGCAGGATCCGGGAGGTCGCCGATCGCTCCTCGAGGGTAGTGGTTCCGGACCCTGAAGGAAACCCCGGCCTTCCTTTGACGACCCTCCCAAAACCCGGCTCTGCGTGAAGGCCGCCCATGACTCCAAAGAAGAAATCCCCGGGGACCCGGGGCGGTTTCCTCGGATTCCGATCTCCGTCCGTGTGGGTTTTCCCGTCAAGTCCCCCACCGGTCCTGCCGATTCACAGGATACGCATCTTGTGATGGATTCCCGGATCTCATGCCGATCGTCTCCTCCTTGCCTTGTCACCCGGAGGCGGACGGATGGTTGCATCCACGGGTGGGGAACCGTCACCCCCCACGCCGACAAGGAACGGATCCGCTCTTTTCCCGCGACGGAGGCTCGAACCATGACAATCGAGGACAACAAGACTTTTCGGGTGGTTTTGGAAGGCCGGGTTCGGGAAGGCGAGGACCTGGAAGTCGTCAAGAACCGGTTGGCCAGGCTTTTCAAACAGGACCCCTCGAAGATGAACGGATTGCTCTCCGGACGTTCCTTTTCCGTCAAGGGCGGGCTGGACCGGGAGACAGCCGGGAGAATTGCCGGTGCCATCCGGGGAGCGGGGGCCGCGGTCCGAGTCGAGGAGGAATGGAGTCCCTGTCCCAAATGCGGTTATGTCCCAAGGACCTCCGAAGACGATTTGATCCTCAAGAGAGAATGCCCCGCTTGCGGCATCGTGGTGGACAAGTACCTGAAATACCGGAGTGAGACACAAGAACCCGCGGCATCTCTCCCCGCCGGGGACGAGCCGTCCCGCGGGGCGGCTCCCGGCGCGGCCGGGGGTCCCCCTCCGGAAGAAGCAATCACCATCGAGCTCTCTTCCGGGTTCTTTCAAACTCTTCTCTCCCTCGAGTTCACTCTCCCCGATTCCATCCGGGTGCCCCGCGAACCCGACACCCGACCCACCGCAGGCCTGGGGCAGAGGTTCTTTGCGGGCCTGGCTACTTGCTGTGCCTGGATCTTTGTGGTCAAGGCCTTCGAATTGCTGCTCACGCTTCCCGTGGTGCTGTTTCTGGCCCTGTTTACCTCCTTTCGGTTCACTCACGGAAACATCGCCGACCTGCGGGGCATCTTCGGACTCCTGGCCGTTCTTTACGCCCTTGTCTACCTGCCCGCCCGCTGGCACGGAGTCACCTACGGTCAGCGCATGTTCGGGATCCTTCCGGCCCCCAACGGCCCCGGTCCCGGCACCCTGGGAACCCGGGGCGTCCTCATGCGATTCCTGGGCCTCCTGGTTCATGCAGCCACGTTCGGGCTGTCCATCCTGTTTCCCCTGGTGCACTCCCAGCGGAAAAACGTGCCGGACCTCCTGTCCTCGTCCCGCCAATTGGACATGCGCACGGGGGAGCCGGACAGCTTTCGCAGCTCCGTCAACAAAGCCCTGTTGCCCTTCCTGATCGCCATAATCCTGCATTTTTGCGCCGTGCTCGTCCTGGGTGGAGTCATGATGGTCCTAAAGCCTTTCCAGGGGCGCACCACCAGCGTCGCGAGGACCGTCCAACAGAAAAATCCCTTCCAGGCGGCCCGGGAAGCCGGAGAATCGGCCTTCGATCGACCGTCCCGACCG
>JARKQW010000458.1 GCA_029974695.1 Syntrophobacteraceae bacterium
GCGGCTGACTTCGCTGGAGTTTCCAGGATGCAATATACGACGGATGTGCGAATCATCCGTTTGATGTGTACCGGTCGAGTGGACCCCACGATGATTGCCGAGGCCTTCATCAATGGTGCCGACGGGGTCATGGTGGTGGGCTGCCACTTTGGGGACTGCCATTACATCACGGGCAATTTCCAGGGAAAAGTGAAGGTGGGACTGGCCGCCCGGGTCTTGGACTATGTGGGAATGAACCCTGCGAGGGTGGAGTTCAACCAGTGCTCGTCGGCCGAGGGGGAGCGTTTCGTGAGGCTGGTGAGCGCCTTCGATGAGACCATTCGGGCCCTGGGTCCCCTGGGGAGCTCCGACCGGGTGCCCATGCCCCGGCTCCGGGACAAGCTCACCATCGCCCTCACGGCCCTGGCCCGGGAAAAGCTTCGCTGGGTGGTGGGTAAATTCACCGAGTTCGAGACCAACGGAAACAAGTACGGGGAACGCTTCACCGAACACGAAATGTGGCGGACCCTGGACACCATCGTCATGGACGAGGTTGCCACCTACGAGATCCTGCATGAATTGGGACAGGGTCCGGCTTCGGTCAAGGACCTGGCGGCCCGGCTCGAGTTGCCGCCGCCCCATGTGTTCAAATATATTCTGGCCCTTCAGAGGAGGGGGTTCGCCCGCCTGGCGGGGGTGTCCGATCACTCGCCGCGCTACGAGTCGGCGGACCCGTCGGCGTCGGCGGCTTGAGTCGGCGGCATTCCCCGGACCCGAAGAGACCGAGCGGACTCGATCCGCTCCCCTATACGTGGAGGATGGAACGGTGTCGGAAAAGCGAGTGATTGTCATTGGGGGTGACCCGGCCGGTGTGGCCGCGGCGTTGGCGGAGGCCGAGGCCGGAAGCCGCGTGACTTTGGTGGAGTCTTCCCCCAGCCTGGGCGGGGGGCGAATCCCGCAAACCCGGATTCTCGACGCAGGGGATGCCTTCGTGGATCCCAACCTCGAGGCCCTCATGCGTCATCCCAACGTTCGAGTGATCTCCAATGCCCGGGTGGAACGGGTGGCTGCCGAAAACGGCGGATACCGGTTCAGAATACGACGGAAGACCCCCCGGGTGGACTGGGAAAAGTGCAACGACTGCAAGGCCTGCATCCGGGTTTGTCCCATTCACATGTACGATGACTTCAACGAAGGGGTGGGGTTTCGAACGGCCATCGACTTTTTCAATCCTGAAACGGGCCAGTATAACATCTTCAAGGAAGATATGCCCGTTTGCCAGGCGACCTGCCCCGCCAACTTGGACATCCGCTCCTACGTTGGGCTCATCGCCGACGGAAAATACGACCGCTCCCTGGCCAAGATCCGGGAGCGGCTTCCCTTCGCCCTTTCCATCGGCCGGGTCTGCCCGCACCCGTGCGAAACCGCCTGCAATCGCGGCTACATGGACGAACCCATCTCCATCTGCACCTTGAAGCGGTTCGTGGCCGACTACGAGATGAAGAGCGGGGTTCCGGCTCCCGTCGAGGTCCCCGACCGGTTTCACCCGGAGAAGGTGGCCATCATCGGGGCCGGGCCTGCGGGATTGACCTGTGCCTACTTCCTGGCCAAGGCCGGATACCACTCCGTGGTATTCGAAGCCCTACCCGAACCCGGGGGGATGTTCCGGTACGGGATTCCCGAATACCGCCTTCCCACCTCGACCCTCATGTACGAAATCAATTGGATTCTCTCCCACGGGGCCGAACTCCGGTGCAATACCCGCATCGGCAAGGACATCGACTTCGAAGAGATCCGGAAGCAGTATGACGCCGTCTTTGTGGGGGTGGGAGCCCACGCGGGCATGAAGCTTCAGATCCCCGGGGAAGACCTCGAGGGGGTGGTGGACGGAGTGGAT
>JARKQW010000478.1 GCA_029974695.1 Syntrophobacteraceae bacterium
CAATGATGAGACCTCCCGCGGCGGTCATCTCGTGAATCATGGGCTCGGTGAGAATGGCGGAAAAAAGACCGGCAAACAGAGTCAATCCTCCCTGGTACAGGAGGACGGTCAGGCCGGCAAAGGGAACTCCCCACCCCAGACCGGCCGAAAAAGCCACCGAGGCGAACCCGTCCAGGACGGACTTGACGGACAGGAGTCGGAAATCTCCCGAAATCCCGTCCTGGAAGGATCCCAGGATCGCCATGGGACCCACGCAGAAGACCAGGCTTGCCGTCACGAACCCCTCAGCCACCCGCCCCCGTTTTCCCGGGGGCAGGAGGGATTGCAGAAGGCTGCCCAACCTTTCCAGCCCGTCGTGAATTCGAAGCAGCTCTCCTGCGATGCCTCCCAGGAGCATCGCTCCCATCACGATCAGGATATTCCGGGTCTCCAAAGCCATTTGGATGCCCACCACGAGGGTGATCAGGCCCAGGCATTGGAGGACCGTCCGACGCATAGGCTCCGAGAGCCGGGAACCGAGGAAGACTCCTGCCAGGCTCCCCACGAGGAGGGCTCCCACGTTGATCACCGTGCCGGTCAACCGTTGCGCTCCTTGCAGTTTTGGGGTATGGGGTCGGGCCCGGCCCCGGCGGGCCTCGATAGGCCCAAAACCGGCGGTTTCCAGGCAAGCAACCGACTCCGTAACCTAAGATAATCAAAGCGGTTTTCGTTGGGAAGCAAAATGTCCGCCCCAACGGCGACCTCCGGGTGTTCGGGGGAATTCCCGGCCATACCCTCGCATTGGTTCCGAAAGGAATACGGGAACTACAGGAGGGGCGGTTGATTTTTCACCCTCCGTGCGTTAATAGTCAGCATACATTTCTTGGTTGCTGAAGGGGGTTCCGGTTTGTCCGGTTGTTTGAGCGGAGAGCCGCTTCCGGGAAAAGGAAACACGTTTTCGGCGCTCCCGAGGGTGACGAAGGGATCATAAACCCATCAACTGGAAAGGAGCAAGAAATGGCCGTCTGGAAATGCAATAATTGTGGAAATACGGTGGATCTCGCGTCTCCGCCCGAAAAATGTCCGTCCTGTAAGGAGAAATGCGAATTCGTGGATGTATCCTGCTACATTCCCGAGTGCGGAGGGCCGGGGACCGGACATGTGAATCCCCAAGTGTTCCAGGAGAGCTACAAGTCCGACAAGAGAAAGTAAGGGACGCACGGGGCTCGACCCGCTGTTGACCAGGTTCGAAGAAAGTGCTTGACAGGCCCCGGTGCTTTTCTCTAAGGTGCGGGCACGAAACGAACCGTCAAGGAAAGCGTGAAATGCATACCCGAAGCGAATTCTTTTATTATTGGTATTATTTTACCGGGCCTCCCAGGGGAGTTTGGGGTATGCACCGCTCTTAGCGCTTGACGATTGACTGGAAACACAAAAGCCGTGGGTATCTCGAACATACCTGCGGCTTTTTTGTTTTGGCGCACTCGCAACCCTCCCGCCGGAGGGGCCGCTCCCGGCTCCCCGTGGGACAAACAGAGGAAGAAGGAGGAACATAAGCCATGATTATCGTCTTGAAACCGGATCATCAGGAAGAAGATCTCCACCGCATCATTCGACGCCTCGAGGACCTGGGCCTCAGGACTCACATCTCCAAGGGAGAACAACGGACTATCGTGGGGGCCATCGGGGACGAGCGGCTCCTGCGGGAAGTGCCCCTCGAGTCCCTGCCGGGTGTGGAATCCGTGCTGCCGATTCTGAAACCCTACAAGCTGGTAAGCAGGGAGTTCAAACCGGAGAACACGGTCATCCAGGTGGACGGAAGAGAAATCGGCGGCAATCAACTGCAGGTGATTGCCGGGCCCTGTGCCGTGGAAAGCCGCGAAGTACTCGAAGAAATTGCCGAGGAACTGGTTCCCTTGGGAGTGAACTTCCTGCGGGGCGGAGCCTTCAAGCCGCGGACCTCTCCCTATGCCTTCCAGGGATGGGGAGAGAAGGCCCTGAAATACCTGGCAGGGGTTCGGGAACGGACGGGAATGCTCGTGGTGACGGAATTGATGGATCCCCGGGACACCGTGCTGGTCTGCAAGTATGCGGACGTCGTCCAGATTGGAACTCGGAATATGCAAAACTTCCGGCTGCTTACGGAAGTGGGCAACATCGACAAGCCCGTGATCCTCAAGCGGGGCATGAGCGCCACCATCAAGGAATTTCTCATGTCCGCCGAATACATCCTTGCCCAGGGAAACGAGAAGGTGATTCTTTGTGAGCGGGGTATCCGCACTTTTGAGACGGAGACAAGGAACACCCTGGACATCAGTGCCGTCCCCCTTCTCAAGGACCTGACTCATTTGCCCGTCATCGTGGATCCGAGTCATGCGGTGGGGCGAGCGGACCTGGTGCCCGCCATGGGCAAGGCGGCCGTTGCCGCCGGGGCCGACGGTCTCCTGGTGGAAGTCCACGTGCGTCCCGAGGAAGCCATGAGCGACGGCCCCCAGTCTCTTCGTCCTCGCGTCTTCAGGCAAATGTTGGACGACTGTCGAAAGATTGCTCGAGCCGTAGGCCGCGACCTATGAATCCCGGACAGGAGGGATTGACATGAGAGAAGACACGGAACTGCCCGGCTTTTATCGCTCCACGGACGATCCGGCCCCCCGGCTCTTGACTGCCGAGTCCCGCATCGGAGTCATCGGGGGGGCGGGAGAAATGGGGAGACTGTTCTCGAGGTTTTTTCGGGAGCGAGGATTGCATGTGGAGGTGGCCGACCGGGAGGCTTCCCGAGACAACCGGGAGGTCGTGGCCCAATCGGACGTGGTCGTCTTTGCAGTCCCCCTTCATAAGACCGTGGAGATCATTCGAGACCTGGTGCCCTACACCCGGTCCGATCAGCTCCTCATGGACGTGAGCAGCCTCAAGACGGCGCCCATCCGGGAGATGCTCGCCTCCTCCGCATCCGTGGTGGGGCTCCATCCCATGTTCGGGGGCCGCATCTCCTCCTTCGAAGGACAGACCCTGGTGGCCTGTCCCGTCCGGATCTCCCCCCGGAACTGGGCCGAAGTGCGCGGGATGTTCACCCGGGCGGGAATTCGCGTCAAGGAAAGCGATCCGGAAGAGCATGACCGGATGATGAGCATCATCCAGGTGCTCTTTCACATGACCACCATGCTCAAGGGCAGAGTGCTCCGGGAACTGGGGGTGGACATCGAGGACACCCTCGAGTACACGAGCCCCAGC